>NZ_VPEC01000120.1:0-1251 GCF_013417355.1 Acinetobacter sp. YH12255 | reverse complement strand
GACCGCCCACACAAATAATGGTGGATTTCATCCATAACAATAAAGACTTATATGGTGTTGATGCGATTTGTAGGATTTTACCGATCGCAGCTTCAACCTATTACCGAACTTTAGATCTCGCTGACAAGAGATGGCTCCGTAAATTTGAACAACACCTATAAGTGATAAAATTGCTGGTTCAGTTATTTGGGGTAACTGTTCTAATAACCAGTCTGGTAATTTTTTTAATTCAGTCGGTTGCATTTTTAGTTATCCTATTTTTAATAATTTCAACTTGTTACATACGTTACACAACATAATTTATGCAAGTTCAGTATAAGGAACCCGGCGCAAGTACAAAGATTTTTGACATAAACTGATCACACTTATATTCATCACAAGACATAAAAAAGAGCGCACGGAGCGCTCTTGATGCGAGCTTTTAAAGCTCAGCTGAACTTTTCGGGACTTCATACCGGATATAAGACGCAAATGTCAGGTAATTAATCCCCTGAAATAAAATATCAATCGCCAGAAACAGGCCCAGGACCCAAAACGGTGCATCTGGGGATTGCAAAATCACAATCCCTGCCAGCAGGGTCAAGATGCCTGAAAATAAAGTCCAGCCCCATCCACCCAGAGCGCGAAACAAAAGGCTATTCAAGATCCGGATGATACCTGCAATAATTAGAATAATCGCCAGAATATGGGTCAGGACCACCGCGGTCTGTAGCGGTGTACTGAACGCATAATATCCGGCAAGCAAGTATAAAAGACCGAATAAGGCCCAGAACCAGCGAAAACCGCCATGAAAAATTTTAAATGCAGCAACAAAATGCAGAATCCCGCCGATCATCATCAGTACGCCAAACATGAATACCACGGACAAGGTTGCAAAGGGTAAAGTCGCTAGCAAGACCAGACCAAAAATCACTAGTAAAATGCCCAGCCCCAGATACCATTTTCGCTTTTGATGCAACTGACTACGTACCAAGTCATTGCCTACTGTTTTCATCTTTTCTTCTCAAGTGATGTCTTATTTGACTGATCATACTTTAAAACTTGATTGGCTTTAGAAGAATCTTACGTTTCCTCTTGCATAAAAAAATAAAATTATGTTTTAGTAGCCGATTAACATCGATATAAAGAGGTGGTCCCACTTGTTTGAACAACTAAAAGCTTATTTATAAGTGATATTCTGCTCTAGTTAAGCTACCTTATTTTGTTGTGGTAGCTGGTCATAGTAAAACTCATCTGGAGTCATTTTGTCCA
>NZ_VPEC01000119.1:0-1253 GCF_013417355.1 Acinetobacter sp. YH12255 | reverse complement strand
ATAGAGACCTTTGCACGAAACAGCCCCTTTGCTCGAGGCATACCACCAAACCGAAAAAAAACAAAGAATGGCAATGAAATAAGCAAAACAATGGCTAAATCATGGATAAAATCTCCAAATGGTTGTTAAATTTGTGTCTATTGGCTGAGCTTACTAACCAACAGACACAATAACCCTAGGCGAGTCCGTATTTTCGTTTCAAGCTTAGGGCAGTTTTTAAATTATGCACCATGCTTGCAAGCAAAGTGCTGGTATGAAATTGCATTAACCCTAAATGACGAGCTTTGCTCATCCCATAATGCAGTTTAAAATGTCCAAAGACCCGCTCAACGGTGTTTCTAGTTTGGCTCTTTTGGGTATTATTGCGTTTTTGCTGTTCGGTTAAGGGTGTATTGCGCCATGCTCTATCATGAATATGATTTTTTATCGGTGGTTCATGCTCGGCAAGGTAGTCATCATGGGCTTGGCTTTTATACGCACTGTCAGCATACACGGCTGATTCATCATCTGTTAACAGCGTGGTAAAACATTGGGAATCATGGACATTGGCAGGGGTAGTTTCAACCTTTTTGACAAAGCTGTCTTCATCACAGTTGAGATGAATTTTAAAGCCGTAGGTGGTTTTTACTTTACCTGTACTGTCTTTTTTACTGACATAGGCGGCTTCGTTATCTTGGGTATTGTCGGTGTGTTTGCCTTTCTTAGGTCGTTTGTTTTTAGCTTCAACGATACTGGCATCGATGATGCTGACACTGCCCGCTTTGATAAAAATGTTTTGTTGGGCTAGTTGCTCATTGATTTGGTTGAACAATGGTTCAATCAGTCTAAGCTCACCTAGGTGTTTGTGGTATCGCCAAATGGTGCTATGGTCGGGTACATCATCCGTTAATGATAGGCCAACAAAGCGACGAAATAGTAAGTCTCGTGCCAGTTGTTTTTCCATGGCTGGATCCGATAGGTTATAGAGTTTTTGTAAGAGTAATACTTTAAACATGATGACAGGGTGAAAGGCAGATTCCCCACGCTCACTGCTATGAACGTGGCGTAAGGTTTGCTCGATAGTTTGCCAGTCAATTAGGTTGTGTAGTTCATCTAATTCTTCGATGGCTTTGTGAGCGTTAATGAGACTGTCTGCTAGGGAGAGTTGCCCTGTTTGTTTCCATGCCATAGTCGTGTTTTTTGCTAGGTGATTGATTTTATTGTATTATACCAATTTAATGAACTTTTGTGTGTTTATTCGTGCAAAGGTTTCT
>NZ_VPEC01000118.1:0-1284 GCF_013417355.1 Acinetobacter sp. YH12255 | reverse complement strand
AATTTCAAATTGTGCAGCTACCGCTCGAATAGAATAACCTTCCTCAAGCTTAGCTAAAATTTTACGTCTAAAATGTTCTGAATAACTCATTGCACCATTGTATTAGTTTTATAATGATTTGACTATAAATAACTGAAAATCACCAATTGCAGAGGCTTTCGAAGCCAACTCAAAATAATAGAAATTTCTAGTATAAACTTTCTTTTCCAGATCAAATTCTGAAATGATTAGTTGTGGCGTCGTGGCATTTAATAAAGGTTTTTCAAGTAAAGGATATAAATAGCGACCATTGGGGGAAATTGCCATACCTTCAAAGCCCCCACTCCGCTGTACCAAAGGTTCAATATAACCGGTAGTCCCCTTGTTTAGCTGATTTTGTGGAGATCTGAGTTCAGTTCCAGCTTCTAATGGATGCGCTAAAGCAATCGGCGGACTTTTTAATATTCCATCTGCACTAAAATGTAATAAATAAGGGCCAAATTCATCTCCAATCCAGATATCGCCATTGGGCGCGCGCTGCATAGATTCCGGATCAAAGTCAGCACCTGTCAATAAACGCTCTTGAGTATTCTGATGGACAATTTCAAAAGGAATCAGTTTGTTCGGATCACGAAGCTGAATATAAGATAAATGTTTGACAGTTGCTGTACCGCCCGCCTTGGTTCTGAAATCGCTAGAAAGATGATGCAAACGCAATAAATAATCAGAAGAATTATCTTGCGAGCTAAAGCCATTATCCGACATCACCAGATAAGTTCCATCCGGCTGCTTTAATGCAGCAGAAAAACCCTGTACAGGCTGGCCTGAAAATGGAGGAAAAATACCATTTGCCCCACGTACATCTCGTCCTGAATCAAGGCCTTCTGCATAGGTCTCTACATCCAGTTTGGCAAAAGACACCAAAGTTGGTTCAGTTACGCTTTCGATGGGCTGAAGGGTTTTATCATCGGATTCATTGCATGCCGTCAGAGCGAATACAGAGACCGCCAGCAAACTTAAAGAAATTTTTCTCATACGTCTATTCATCTTTTTATAAAGTCGACGTCTTATTTAATACAGTGTGAATGACAGGACAGTTGCGATGAGATGAAGTTTTAAGGACAGTTTTATCTTAATAATTATAAACCCCACACACAAAAAAACACCCCCTGCATAAGCAGGGGGTGTTTCGAATAATGAGCTGGCGATGACTTACTCTCACATGGGTAACCCCACACTACCATCAGCGCAAAGAGGTTTCACTTCTGAGTTCGGGAAGGGATCAGGTGGTTCACTCTTGCTATT
>NZ_VPEC01000117.1:0-1297 GCF_013417355.1 Acinetobacter sp. YH12255 | reverse complement strand
CGACTCATGAGTGCTCGGTTATATGCGGGCCAATTGGTTGTGCGGTAGATTTTGTGTGTAGGCTTCTTCATTTGAAAATTATATCGCTGAAAAAGCCTTTACAGATAGGTTTGTGCAACAAAGCCCTATTCATTTTGAAACTGCTTCAAATGATTTTGGACTTCTCATATCAGGTTACATCTGAAAAACACATATATTTTATATTGCGAATATGCGTATATTCATATACAAAGCTATGATTCATTGATAAGAGTAAAGCTCATGGATCAAATGCCAAAAGTCCAAATTTATCATAATCCAGCCTGTGGTACCTCACGCAATACGCTGGCTTTAATTCGCAATGCGGGAATTGAGCCTGAAGTGATCGAATATCTAGTTACGCCTCCTTCTCGTGATGAGCTGATTCAACTGATTTCTGATGCAGGTTTATCGGTAAGAGATGCGCTCCGTAAAAATGTCGATCCCTATACCGAGCTGAATCTAGATGATGCCGGCTGGAGCGATGAGAAACTGCTTGATGCCATGCTGCAACATCCGATCCTGATCAACCGCCCGTTGGTGGTTACCGAGCTTGGAACCCGATTATGCCGCCCATCGGAAGTGGTACTGGATATTCTGCCTTCGCCACAATTAAAAGCCTTTGCCAAAGAAGACGGTGAAATCATCGTGGATCAACAGGGCAATCGGGTAAAATAAAGTGTCCCCCCTACGAAAAAGCTTCAACTTGATTGGAGCTTTTTTATCTGAAAAACACATGGACGATGATCCATATCATTTACATACTGAATGAAATAGGTTCTTGAAGGATAAAGGAATTGGATCATCAGCAGGCAGTTTCCCCGTATCAGGTTTTGACAGAGAGTACCATTTTTCAAATCTTACACAGGCTACCGACTGGAAACTGTTGCGCAGGTCAATGGTTCAAAAATCTGCCGATGAGTGCATCGACCTGATCTCATCCCCCTAAAACCAGGAGCTTTAAATGGAAAGCATAATCGCGATTTTTGCCTGGCTGAATGATGTGCTGCTTAAAATGACCTGGCTCTCGGAAGGCGTGCGCTGGCTGGTCGAAAATGTCTTCGGTTTATCGGTGGTGACCCGGCTCGGTGGCAGTATTCACTTCTTTATTTATGATGTTTTTAAGATCTTTATTCTGCTCTCAGTCCTGATCTATCTGTAAGTGAAAGAGGACTCCACCCGACAGTCAGGGTGGAGGTGAATTTCACAGATTTTAACCTTGTTGGTTTTGAATGTATTTCTTAATAATATCTAAGGGCGCACCACCGCACGACCCTGC
>NZ_VPEC01000116.1:0-1374 GCF_013417355.1 Acinetobacter sp. YH12255 | reverse complement strand
AATGTATATCGTTGGCAGAAGAAATTATTTAGACCAGTTATCAAAAACTTCATTGATGACTTTATTCTCGATAAAAATCATCTGCTACCACAGAGAATCTATAAATAATAGTGCGTAAGTCCTATAACTTTACTGAATGGCCTAATGTAATTTTAGAGCACACGCCAAAGTAAGGTCATGCCAGTCAAAATCCTGAACTTTAAATCAATGGTTTAGAAGCCGTGAAACATCATCTTAGCAACGATTAAAACAATTCTTAGATTTATATACGTGACACTAAAAAGCCAGTACATATTGAATTGGCTTTTTTCTCAATTTGTCTAACGTGCGTTATGTAAATTTTAGCAAATCTAAACTGGCAGCCTAACTTAAATAACTGATGTTACGCAATAAGTGTATTTTTGAGCATCTTCGCCACTACATTTTGCGGTCGATTTTTTTAAAATTTACAACATATAGAATGGATGCGTAACATCAGTTAAATAAACTGTCTCCGATATATTGGTCCCAAAATCCTTAAAGATCTGACTGCATATTTTCCCACTGTGGAACAGCATGCCCATCAGAGTGAAACAAAAAAATGAGATTTTATCTCCAAACCCTTTATTATTTTTAAGATCGTATATGATTTTAGAAATTTGAAAGAAACTCAAACTTTAAAATATTCGAATCATGGGGATACAATATGAAAATCAAGTTAATCACGCTGACATTAGCACTATCCGCAGCATCACTGGCAAACGCACATAATCATGAACAGTTAATCAGTAATGATTACCAACTGTTTAGTCCAGAAATCACCTCTAAAATCACTGAGCACAAACCTGTTTCATTAGATTTTATTGCTAGTGCAATTAGCACCCCAACTCAGGCGGTATTAAAAGAAAATTTAGGTGAGACTAAAAACGTCGTAGTGATTAGCGATGCGGAAACCTGGTATTACGGTGTTCAAATCACCGATCAGGAAAATCAAAAATGTTCTGTCTCTTTTATTTTCGACCGTGAAAATGGCAAGTTAAGTACATCGGCAGATCTGGTCAGCTTCCACCAATTAGAATGTGAATTAGCCGTTGCCCAAAAATTAGAAAAGAAAAATAACTAACTCCAAACCAGACATTAAAAAGCCCGCAAATGCAGGCTTTTTAATTCGTCCAAATTTTCCATATATCACCCTGCCAGAATCCGGTTTAATGACAATTAAATAGAATATTTGAACTCTTATTGGCACTGTTGCAAATAACCACGAATGGCTTTGTTGCACAAAGATTTGAAATGCAAAGCGCCCCTAATTGAGCCAAATTTAAGGCGTAACTTGGGTAAGTGGTCGACCTAATTCCGTAAATCTGTTGAGGACTGCTACACGTGCATGAATTT
>NZ_VPEC01000115.1:0-1500 GCF_013417355.1 Acinetobacter sp. YH12255 | reverse complement strand
GGCTTTGAGCGTGATACGGCTTATTTAGCAAATGCCCTAGAAGTTTTTCTTATCTCTAAAATCCAACCTGTCCACAATGTGGTTAAAGTTGGTATGTAATTTCGCATAAGAAATTTTATGTTAAATGGATTCAATCTCTGTCATCAAAGTCAGCATTAATTCTATCGACAGTCCATTTTACTGTATTGTTATCTAAGTAAAAAAAATCTCTATTTAAAATATCATCTTCAAAAATTAAGCCATTAACATCTAGCTTCCCTTCTTTTAAATATCCAATAATTTCATATCTTAGACTATTATCTATTTGCTTAATTTGATGGGAATAATGTGTTTTCTCAATAAGGTAATCATCAAAAATAGTAGCTTCTAAATCTATAAGGTAATTTTTTTTGAGATCAATACATGAGGGTATTGAAGAACTAAATACCTCTAGAATTTCATTACGAACCTTAATTTTTAGAATGAATTCGAGATTCTCATTACATTCTATGATTTGAGCTATATATTTCACTTCGATTAAGATTTCCTAAAATTAACATAATACACGTTATACGAATTCCCAAGGCATGGCTTTTAGTCATGCTTTTTTTATCAAAAGACTATACCTGAATGATAGCGAGCCAAATCGCATACAATATCTATCATTAGACTTAATGCAATAATTAAATGATAGTATTATCATTAATCTAATAGAATTAAGATTAAATGATAGAAATGAATACACGTATTTATCTACGAGCTTCAACTAAAGATCAAGATGCAGAAAGGGCTTTGCAGATTCTTCAGGATCTAAACCAAAACTTGAATTTGGGTGAAACCATTGTGTACGTGGAAAACTATAGTGGTACGAAGTTAGACCGACCTGAATTGAATAAGCTACTGTCAGAAGCAAATCAAGGTGACACATTGTTAGTTGAAAGTATTGACCGCTTATCACGCCTAACCCAACGAGATTTTCAAGAGCTGAAGCGCAGGATCCAGGAGAAGGGACTTCGTTTAGTCGTAGCAGATCTTCCTACTACCTACCAAATGATTCAAACCAGTGACAGCATTACTCATTCAATCTTGGAACTCATCAACAATATGTTGATTGATCTTCTGGCAACAATGGCCCGCCTAGACAATGAGAAACGTATAGAACGTATTAAGCAGGGCCTGGCACGTTCGGGTTACAAACCAACAGGCAAGAAGGCAAATGAGGCTAAACATAAACGAATAAAAGAATTGCTAGTAGTTGGCAATATGACTAAGGAAGAAATTGCCAAAGCAGTGAATTGTGGAGTTGCAACTGTCTATCGAGTTGCTAAAGTTATCTAAAAGAGGCTTATCTCAACGCGCCCCCAATGGGGCACCGCTGCATTCAGGTTACTTCACATAAGAAATTTTATGTTAAATGATTGTTAGAAATGCCCCTTGATCGAGGCATTTTCTATAAAGAATACTAAAAACTAATTAAAGCCAACCAAGTTTCAAAACAAGGCAGTTCTCAGCAATCATATT
>NZ_VPEC01000114.1:0-1507 GCF_013417355.1 Acinetobacter sp. YH12255 | reverse complement strand
ATCTGTTGCTCATCCTACTTGTAAGGATGAACGACTGTTTGGGGTTGTATAGTCAAGTAATTAAGTGCATGTGGTGGATGCCTTGGCAGTCAGAGGCGATGAAAGACGTGATAGCCTGCGAAAAGCTCCGGGGAGGCGGCAAATATCCTGTGATCCGGAGATGTCTGAATGGGGAAACCCACTTACCATAAGGTAGGTATTGCATGATGAATACATAGTCATGCAAGGCGAACGAGGGGAAGTGAAACATCTCAGTACCCTTAGGAAAAGAAATCAATTGAGATTCCCTCAGTAGCGGCGAGCGAAAGGGGAAGAGCCCATTAAGTCATATAAGTTCTAGTGGAACGCTCTGGGAAGTGCGACCGTAGACGGTGATAGTCCTGTACACGAAAGGGCTTATATGATGATGTCGAGTAGGGCGAGGCACGTGAAACCTTGTCTGAATATGGGGGGACCATCCTCCAAGGCTAAATACTCCTGACTGACCGATAGTGAACCAGTACCGTGAGGGAAAGGCGAAAAGAACCCCTGTGAGGGGAGTGAAATAGATCCTGAAACCGCATGCATACAAGCAGTGGGAGCCGACTTGTTCGGTGACTGCGTACCTTTTGTATAATGGGTCAGCGACTTATATTCAGTAGCAAGGTTAACCGAATAGGGGAGCCGTAGGGAAACCGAGTCTTAATAGGGCGCATTAGTTGCTGGGTATAGACCCGAAACCAGGTGATCTATCCATGAGCAGGTTGAAGGTTGGGTAACACTAACTGGAGGACCGAACCCACTGTCGTTGAAAAGCCAGGGGATGACTTGTGGATAGGGGTGAAAGGCTAATCAAACTTGGTGATAGCTGGTTCTCCCCGAAAGCTATTTAGGTAGCGCCTCGGACGAATACCATTGGGGGTAGAGCACTGTTTCGGCTAGGGGGTCATCCCGACTTACCAAACCGATGCAAACTCCGAATACCAATGAGTACTATCCGGGAGACAGACTGCGGGTGCTAACGTCCGTAGTCAAGAGGAAAACAATCCAGACCGCCAGCTAAGGCCCCAAAATTATAGTTAAGTGGGAAACGATGTGGGAAGGCATAGACAGCTAGGAGGTTGGCTTAGAAGCAGCCACCCTTTAAAGAAAGCGTAATAGCTCACTAGTCGAGTCGGCCTGCGCGGAAGATGTAACGGGGCTAAAACTATATGCCGAAGCTGCGGATGCATAATTTATTATGCGTGGTAGGGGAGCGTTCTGTAAGCCGATGAAGGTGGATTGAGAAGTCTGCTGGAGGTATCAGAAGTGCGAATGCTGACGTGAGTAACGACAATGCGAGTGAAAAACTCGCACGCTGAAAGACCAAGGGTTCCAGTCCAACGTTAATCGGGGCTGGGTGAGTCGACCCCTAAGGCGAGGCCGAGAGGCGTAGTCGATGGGAAATTGGTTAATATTCCAATACTTCTGTGTAATGCGATGAGAGGACGGAGAAGGTTAAGTCAGCCTGGCGTTGGTTGTCCAGGTG
>NZ_VPEC01000113.1:0-1528 GCF_013417355.1 Acinetobacter sp. YH12255 | reverse complement strand
TTTTGATACCAAACACGTAGTGTTTCAGGAGTACAACCCTTGCGCAGTATACTGCTCAGGGAGCAATAGCGGTGATCGCAGCCCAATTCGATGGATAATCTTTCTCGGATTCAATCAATAATTGAACAGCTCTTTTCTCTGATTTCAGGGGTATATTTTACTTTTTTCATCGGGACATTCTCTCAGAAAGCTTGGTCTCCGACAAACCCGGTACGGTTCATAGAGTTTCTGGCCGATCATTGGTATTTAAACGAACGATACTTGCCATTCCTAAAGTTTGATTATAGTCCTTATTATCCGATTCCAAGGTTTGGAATAACCGAACTTGCGAACCATTTAAACTGAGACCATTGGCAACAAATTGCGTTCTTAATCGGTAATTTGTATCAAGCCCTGAAGTGGGCCCACCTGTTATAGGATCGACAACATTAGAGGAATTAAGCTCACGTGCAAAAATATCACTCCAAAACCCCAATTTAATATTATTATCACTTTCATCTGGAGCAATCTTGGCAAGAGGCGCTTCTAGAGCAATATAGCCTACATCTTTAGCAGCGTCCTTAAACTGTTTGACGCTTTCAGTTCCTGCCCGGAATAACCAAGGATTATCTGCAGATCCCCAACTAAAACCCTGATTACTGTATCGCGTGCTCAGCGAGTCATCACTTTTTGATAATGCCAGACCATAAATGAAAACATCTGCCTTGGTACGCAGGCTTCCAATATTGGCATTTTGTGCAGCAGCTTTTGCCATATTTATTGCATTTCGTACAACTTCATCATGCACGGTATTACTGGCTGTTGTTGCCTGTTCTTTCGCATAATCTGCAGCCAACTGATTTAGCATTTCAGTGGTCTTGGCTGCAAGCTGACTATCTACTGTATTTTTAATGACATTTGCACGAACATAGCTTGGAAACTGCTGTTTAAAACTTTGGTAAAAAGGTGAATTTGGAAGATTCGCTGCATAATTATTTCCGTATAACAATTCAATCATTTCCAGAGTATTTTTAAGTGCAGCTGCTTTCGACCGATCAGTTAACCATGGGGTAATTGACTCTTTTGTTGTACCATCATTTACAAAATTCAAGCCAGCTGAACTACCATTATAATAATCAGCATAACGCTGATCATAATACTGGGCGAATTCAAACATGAGGTGCGACAGTTTGAAAAGTCTTATGATAATCAACAAGCTGAGCAAATTTCTCTAATGGTGTAAGCCAATCTAACGCTTTTCTAGGACGAGTATTCAGTGACATGGCAACTTGATTTAAATAATAGACCTCTTGCGAAAGTATCGTTTTACCTAATTTTTGAATTGGCTAAAACCTTATTAAATGTAGCTTTATGCTGTTTAAATTTTGACTAACGCAAGAAGTCTAATGCTGATCTGCCTGATTTAAATCAATCCCTTTAGGTAAATATTGCCTAATTAAACCATTCATATTTTCGCATGTGCCTTTTTGCCAGGGTGAATGTGGGTCACAGAAATATACATCTATGCCTAAATCTTCTTCAAGTATTT
>NZ_VPEC01000112.1:0-1530 GCF_013417355.1 Acinetobacter sp. YH12255 | reverse complement strand
ATGCGTGCACTACGTAAAGGACAAGCATCGTCATTTTATTATGGTCAGCCTCAGGGTGAAGTGTGTCTAATCAACAGGGTTTTCGGTCTCTAAGCACTTTTTAAAGGGAACATCATCGACTCAAATCTCTATTTGCAACAGTGCCGTAAATTTGAGAATGAATCTGTACGTACAGACTCATTCCCTATCTATAAAGATATTAGAAATAGCTACATAGAGTTTATTTCTAGTTTATTCAAATTAGTCGTTCAAATTAGGCGTTACTACGGATGAACAATAATTTTTACAGCAGACTCATTATTATGAATCAATGTTTCAAAGCCTTTAGAAACAAGATCATCTAATGCAATCCGTTGGGTAATAAAAGGTTCTAGATTAATCTTACCTTGCTCAACCAAACGGATAGTTTCCTGATGATCATTTACATAAGCAATCGTGCCACGAATATCTAGCTCTTTCATCACCACACTATGCACATTAATTGTGGCAGGATGGCTCCAAATAGAAACGATAACGACTACACCAGTTGGTTTCATTGCTGCAACGAGTGTATCCATGACTTTATTGACACTACTACATTCAAAAGCGACATCTACACCGCGGTCTTCTGTAATTTTCATTACCTCAGCAACTACATCAACCTTAGATGGGTCTAGTACATAATCGGCAACACCCGCTTCTATCGCTTTTTCTTTACGTTTTGCACTCAGTTCAGTAATGATGACCGTGAGACCTTTAGCCTTTAAAATAGCAGATAAAAGTAAGCCTATTGGGCCTGCTCCACCAACCAGTGCGATATCGCCAGCTTTTGCGCCACTTCTGACATAGGCATGATGACCGACAGATAAAGGTTCTATCAATGCTGCTTGGTCTAAAGGAATATCATTTGAAATAGGATGTACCCAACGCCGCTGAACTGCAATTTTTTCAGAAAGACCACCACCGCGTCCGCCTAAACCAATAAAGTTCATATTTTTTGATAAATGATACTTATCATTGGGGCCAGTCGGCACATCGTCAGCAATGATGTAGGGTTCAACTACGACATGTTGCCCAATTTGGATATCATCTACACCCTCTCCAACTGCATAAACCACGCCTGAAAATTCATGTCCCATTGTTACAGGTGCAGATTCTCCCGAAATTGGGTGTGGGTGACCACAAGGTGGAATAAAAATAGGACCTTCCATGAATTCATGTAAATCTGTACCGCAAATACCACACCACGCAACTTGAATTCCAACTGTGCCTGGAAGTACTTTCGGTTCAGGGATATCTTCAATTTGAATATCCCCTCGGTCATAAAAACGAGCTGCTTTCATTTTATATTCCTTATATTGATGTTAACGGTAAACCATTCTAGACGTAATACCAAATCAGCATATTGTTTTCTTGGAAAAATGTTAAATAATGTGAAGAAGTGGCAAATTCCACAAGTGATCAACACGGATAAAGCACCCACATATGGACGTGCTTTATCACGGTTAAAACGGGAAGGTAAATGTCCACCAGACCTTGAGCACAGGCAGA
>NZ_VPEC01000010.1:0-90213 GCF_013417355.1 Acinetobacter sp. YH12255 | reverse complement strand
GCGACGATATTCAGCTCCATGTTTCTTGCGTTTCCATTCGCCCTCACCTAGAAACTTCATGCCTGTAGAGTCTACGAGTAGATGCAGCCCATCGCTACTTTTTTGGTAGCTGATTGCAATATCAATATGCTTTTGTCTTCTACAAAGCGTGGTGTAATCTGGAGCTATCCAATTTAATCCGCAAAGTTTAATCAGACTTTGCACAAAGCCAGTGACCATACGTAAAGATAGACGGAATAAGGATTTAATCATTAAGCAGCATTGGATAGCTGCGTCGGAGTAGGTTTGATTTCGCCCTTGTTTGCCTTTTGATGGAGCATACCATTGCGTAGCAGGATCAAACCAAATGGCAATATTTCCGCGACTCATGAGTGCTCGGTTATATGCGGGCCAATTGGTTGTGCGGTAGATTTTGTGTGTAGGCTTCTTCATTTGAAAATTATATCGCTGAAAAAGCCTTTACAGATAGGTTTGTGCAACAAAGCCCTTTTTAGAAGGAAATATTTTTAGAATAAACATATGATTTCTATAAAATTTTAATTTAAGTTAATTTAGCTCAATATGTGTTCACATCATCCTTTATTAATTTATTCAGTTTTTTAAAATTTATTTTTTTAAATTATTGAGAATAATAAGCGCTACTCAGAAATTAGCGAACCTCTACAGGAACCGCTGTAATTAGCCAAATTAAAAGTAATTTTCTTATAGATATAATCCATTGTTATTTTGAACATAAAGCACTAATTTTTATTTAAAATGTACTGTATAAACACACTTACAAGCATCACAATTTGTAAAATCAAATCAGTTATAAAACAACAGTGTAATAAAGTCGCTCATATACAATAAACAAATGTACTCAAACCCGATATTAAATCGATCAAAACAAATTTATATTTCTAGAAAAGGTATATTGCGATGACTCATCCAGATGAAAAAATTAATGAAGAATTTCCAGAAGAGGAATTGGATCCACAAGAAAAACAGGATCGAGAGATGCAGCGCGGCCAGCTGGGCGTAGATAAAGACCCTCAGGTAAAAAGAGACCAAATCCGTCAACAACATCAGGATGAAGAGGAACAGAATCCTTAATATTCATATTATTGAGCCTGCTCCTTTGAGATTAGGATCAAGTGTAATACTGTGCCCGCTTTTTAGAGAATCGGTCAAGCTGCTTTAAGAATCCCTCAAAGTAATCTTTCTGTTTTTCTTCAGTTCGATAACCTGCATATAAAGTACGGCGTAAGCCTTCAGGGGCTACACAATCCAGACGGCGCGAAGTCACCCAGCCCTTCTGTTCATATTCATTTACCACCCAATCTGGCAATGCCGCAATCCCACGACCACTGGCAACAAGCTGAATCAGCATTTGAGTCAGATCGGTCGTCCGAATCTGTTTTGGCAAAATATTCGCAGGAATAAACAAGCGTGACATGATATCCAGACGATGCTTATCTACCGGATAAGTTACTAATGTTTCTTCTGCCAGTTCCTGCACCGTAATCTCTTGGGCACGTACTAAAGGATGTGTATTAGACAACACCAAACGTGATTCATATTCAAATACCGGGAAATATTCCACACCTTTGAGTGCAATCGGATCGGCAGTAATCAGCAAGTCAAACTCGCCCGTTTGTAACAATTCATGCGGATTGGCTTCAAAGCCCGAAGCAAAATCCAAATCAACATCTGGATATTGGATACGATACTGATTCAAAAGTGGCATTAGCCAGTCAAAACAACTATGACACTCTGACGAGAATATAATACGGCCTGTCTGTCCATGCACAATACGTGTGATATCACTTTGCGCTATCTGTACTTGTGGTAGCACATCATCAGCCAGTTTCAACAAACGTAAACCTACATTAGAAAAACTCACAGGGCGACTACGGCGATTGACCACTTCAACCCCAAACCATTGATCGAGTTCGCGCAATTGATGAGACAAAGCTGAAGGTGTTAAACAGAGATCTCCTGCTGCTGCAACCAGTGATCCATGTTCTCTTAGCGCTGTCAGTGTTTTTAAATGTCGTAGTTCTATCATATGGCTTACCCAAAAAAATACAGAAACCAGCTACTCAAGCTTGGTGAATAGCATAATCTATTTCAGGATAATCACTTCAATATTTTCACGTTTAAATTAATTTTAATGAATTTTACTCAACAAATAATCTGTTCAAAAATGGGTTTATTAAAACATTTGAGTTATTTCATCCTCAAGATATTCAAGAGTCGTATTCTGCATTGCAATCAGCTCTCGTATTCAAAATATTCAAAGCCGTTGTGAATCAGCGCATCAACTCAAAATATAGAATCAGAATAAGTAAAAGAAAATGAGCATGTCATTTGTTTGTCTGAAAACTTTTAAGATTATTTTTGAGCAGTATCGAATAAAGTGAAAAGACAGAGTTTGAGATTCGATTTAAGCAATGCAATCTATATGGTGGCACTGAATAAAATGTTTTATGAAAAGCAATCTGGTATAAAGATTTAATTTAGAGAGATTTTTATGTTGTAAGAAATAAGAAAATGGTGCGCTCAGCGGGCACTTTCCGAAATTTGCGGTTTCCTTACTATTCCTTAGTTTTCCTTATTTTTTCTTTATTTTTATGGGTTTAAGTGTGGCTCATTAATTCAATAGTTTAATGTTTCCTTATTATTCCCTATTATTCATTCTATATTGATTACGCCAAATTTACGCCACGACATTTTGAGAGAGAATTTATGGCCACCTTTAGACAAAGGGGTGATGCTTGGCGAGTTGAGATTAGTGTGAGTGGTACTCGGGAAAGTGCGACATTCGATACTAAGACTCAGGCTCGCGCATGGGCATCAAAACGTGAAACTGAATTAAGAGAGTTATCACGCGGAAAGCTTCCTGATTATACATTAAATTGTGCAATTGATAGATACATAGAAGAAGTGTGTCCAAAGCACAAAGGTTGTGATGCCGAGATTAAAAGATTTCGGGCATTTCAGAGGAACTTCCCAAAGATTGCAAAAAAACATATTGCTAAAATTACGACTGATGATTTTGTGGTGTGGCGAGATACCAGACTAAAAACAGTCAAGCCGGCTTCAGTTAGGCGTGAAGGTAATATCTTGTCTGCCCTGTTCACTGTTGCACGCACAGAATGGAAGTGGGTTTATGATTCACCCATGAGTGACTTAAAGATGCCACCACCGCCAGCACATCGCGATAGACGCATATCAGAGGATGAAATTTACAGGCTTTGTCTGGCTGCTGAGTTTGATGATCAGGCACCAGAAAACTTTACTCAGCAAATTATGATTGCTTTCCTGTTGGCGATTGAAACTGCAATGCGTGCTGGTGAGATCCGCGGATTGACTTGGGACCGGGTTTATTTAAAGAATAGATATGTGACTTTGAATGAAACCAAGAATGGAACCAAACGACATGTGCCCCTGTCAAAGCGTGCTGTCGAATTACTTGAACTTATGAAAGGTGTTGGCAGTCATCAGGTATTTACGGTGAAAGATTCGAGCTTTGATACACTTTGGAGAAAGTTGCGAGATAAGTGTGAAATTGAAGACTTGCATTTTCACGACTCAAGACATGAAGCATGCACAAGGCTTGCTCAGAAATTAGAAGTATTGGATTTGGCGCGGATGATTGGTCATAAGGATTTAAGAAGCCTGATGATTTATTACAATGCGACTGCAACAGAGATTGCAAATAGGCTGGATTAAGGCCCATCAAAGAGCCTTCACACATATCCCCACACTCACATTCGTCGTAATCGAATGAGCTGTGCAGCCTGAGAGCAGGAGGCACAGCAAAATAATCCTTAAACCCATAAGCGCAATTTCGCCAGATGGGTTCTACGATCTGCAAGACCATTGGTGCCACCATTGATCCGGCGAGTAATAGTCAGCACATCGTCTTTGTCAGCTAAGGCATTCAAGCCGTTATCAGACCAGAACTTGCAGGCAACCATGAGGCCAATGCTTGGGATTGCCACAACTTCAGGATTGTTTTCAAAGTCGATGCCGAGCTGCTGACCATACTTGCGATAATTGGCACGTCCAGTCAATTGAATTGGCCCACGACCTTTAAATCGCTTTCCATCGCCCGGTTGTGTATTACCTAAATCCTTTCGGCCTTCATATGCTGCACCAGATGCAATTTCTTCCATATAACGGAAGTTGCCTGACTCATGGGCAAGTTGTGAAAGGAAGTGAATAAAGCGAAGCGAGTTATCCAGGATGTCAAAGGTTCGTAAATGAACATTTGCAGCAAGACCGAGTTCTTCAGCGCGTGATTGACTGGCACCTAATTTTTTGAATACCGCAGTCAGGGTGCCACGCCCGATGATACCGTCGTCATGCACGCCCACTGACCTTTGGAGTTTTTTAATTTGGGCTAGATTCATCGTTATCACCATGCAATTCAGGTTGCTTTTTAAGTCGGGCAAGCACCATAGCCACGCCGACAAGCATGCCGATCCACTCAGCAATATTCTCAGGGATTTTGCTTTTAAGTTCCCGGGGAATTACATTCCAGATATTTAAAAACTGCTCTGAAAATAAAATCAGGCCATAAAAAAAGGCGCTTAGTGCACCCACTTGTACTGACTTGAGTTTCCAAGCCTGTTTCCAGTCTTCAATAAGTTTCATTTACCACCCCATTTCATAGATTGTGATTTAAGCCAATTCTCAATAAATGCACTCCCCATAATCCCCAGTGCTGACGCTAGAGAAATCAGGGCCAGTGGATTAATGTCAGGAATTTGCAGAATGATTGCTCCAGCTATAGTTGAAGTTGCTGCGCCCAAAATGGTGCGCCCTATCGTCAATCGCCATGTCAGCTTTTCATCTGAAACAAGCAGTTTGGCAAAGCCGATAGCTGCCCCGATTGCAATCAGTAAAAGTAAATTCTTTTCATGGTCTTCCATGAATCCCCCTAATTTTTGGTAATAAAAAACCCTGCTATTTGCAGGGTAATTAGAAAGTCATACACAATTCCCAAAACTCATCAATTTCCAAATCTGTTTTACCCAACATGTCACGCATAACGCCAATGCTTTGGTTGTTCCGATCAAAATAACCAGCGTCTTTAAAACCTAGCATTGTGAGTTCACGTGTATATTCATCTTCAATGAGCATGATTTGAGCTTCAATGTCTGAAGACTTATGCCCATTTTCAAGCATGCCACGCATAAATTGATAGCGAGTTAGTTTTGAATATTCCGAACGCTTGTATGCAAGTTTTTCTTCTTCAGTGCGTATATCGATCCATTCTGTGCCGTTCCACTCTGTATGGAAAATTGACGGCTTTGGTGTTTCATGTTCTAGAATTTCAGACTCAGTCATTAAGCGATATTCATTCAAATTGATAAATCTGCTTACATCGACATCCAGTTCGTAATAGCGAATATCTGTATTGTCTTTTTTTGAAATATATTTTTGCATTATCGTAGCTCCGCCCATGATCGAATATTGCCAGTCACTGAATACGTTGAACCAGAAGGTACAATAAAAGACCAATCTCCTTCCGCATCATTACCTTTATATCTAAGTGTTACGCTATCAACAATAGATGTACCATCATAAGTATTTACTACGACTAAAATGGGTTTTCCTGTTGTGTTTGCATATGTTGTCCCCGTTACTCTGTTAGCTTTTACGTCCTGCCATGTTTGACCAACACCAAAAGCTTGATCATTCAAAACTTTACCTTGTGCTGCTGTTAAAGCTTCAGTTGCACTTGTGCTTGTTAGTGTGTTATTGAGTGAAACAGATAAAACTTCATTTGCAATACTTAAGCCTGTGCCGACTTTAACACCGCCTTTTGCTGTTGTGCTTGCTGCGGGCAGAGAGTAAACAGGAATGTTTGTTATCTTTTCATCCAACACTTCACCTTGTTTTGCAGATAAAGGCTTGGTTGCGTCATTGGTTGTTAGGTTATCAACAACATCCGATTTAGGCATAAAATCAGCATCAATTATCTCATTAATTTTTGAGGTTAATGTGTTGAATAGCCAGTTGAACCACTGCCTTGCGGGTTTTCTTGTGACAGGAAAGCCGTCTGTTAAAACAAGATCATCCACATCTTTTTGCCCATCACTGGCAAACTCTGAGAGTTTATCGATAGTCATTTTATTCCTCAATAATTAATTCAACGCCTGCCGGCAATGGGAAAAACATGCGAACCAATATTTTATCGGTAGCGGTAAATACTGGGGATTTGTTTATAAAAGTCACAGTCATATCTTTATTATCAACCACCCTAAAAGCAGAGTGATTTAAGATAAGTTTTAAAATATCTTTAGTTTCGTTGATGCTTCCAATGCTGTGATTTTTGATAATTTTAGCCTGAATAAGACGTCTCAGAAATTCACCGGTTGGCACCAACCCCCCAGTTCCTGATTGGCCGGATTCTCGAAAATACCCACCCACCTCAGGATCATCCAGTTCGCCAAAAGTGAGTGCACCGTCCTGCTCCTCAAAACCAAAATATTCGAGTTGAGCTGTACCCTGAATAATCAATGGCGTGCCTGTCCATCTTGCCAAAACCTCAAGGTATGGATCGCCTGCGCTATCAATATCAAATTTTGAATTCAGGCTGTTTAAAAAATTAAAGCAATCAATCATGGGTTGAGAGACTGCCTCAATCATTGCTATAAAATTTTCTTTATGCCGGTGCTGACTTGTAATCAAGCCGGTGTAATCCGTAATCTTTTTATTATCCACCTGCCACCTCGATCCCTATTGTGCTTGGGTCGCAAAATGCTATCGTTCCAAATGGCAGCTCATAATCACCAACCACATCAACACCATCAACTTTTGTGATAATACTGACAACTTCATAAGATCGGCTTTCCTCTGCACCATAAAGGTTTGCGGGACCATACAGCTTGTTCTGCATAATCTTGTCACTAATATCAAGTGCATTCACATAGTCAGCAAGATGCTGAGAAATAGTGATTGCAGTGTCCGAGCTATAGGTTTCGTTCGCCGTGATCTGGAGGGTGAAACTAATATTTTTGGTATTTGGGCGATAAAAAGACACAGTATCCGGTTCGTTATAAGCATTTAAAACTGTAAGATTGGTGTTGCCATACCATGCACATCCCATTGATTTCTTTGAGTGTAGAATTTTGGCAATTTCTTGAGCATCACCCCCAGATACCACAACGCATACGGACTTGGGTGGAAGATTGTTTGAATCAACAGTGCTACCTTTATTTTCAAATGTCTTGCAGCTACTCACGTTTCCAAGATTAAGAATGGCAGCACGCATAGCCTCAACCTGAGATAAGGCTGAGATAGACACAGATAGGGACTGTCTTTGTCGTAATTGTGAATTACCTTCGACATCCTGCCCTATAGATGATGTGTTGATGTTTAGCACCGCTGTCCATCCGCGTGTAGGCGTGAATATTCTATTAATACTCCCTACTGGGGCAAACACAGCTCCTGCTTTCTCCGCAGTAGCAGTGACAGTGATCTCACCAGAAGCAGGGATGGTCACTGACGCTGGCAATAACCACCGATTATTTTTATCATCTCCTGCAACCCCATTTTTAATTGTGGTGCCAGGTGTGCCGATCAGAATGATATCGGCTGTGGAGAAAGTGGATAGTGCACGGCGAATACCATTAATTTTGACATTGCGTGTAAGCGCATCAGTGCCAGCAGTTTTGGGGTTAAATGAGTTATATGTCTTGATGCAGATACTGTTGGTCTGACTAAATTGAAGAGCTAGAACGCCAAGCCATTGACCATCCATACTGTCATTCTCAAGGTAGGCATCGCTGCCATAAATGCCTCGATATTTAGTTTTAAGCCACTCCAGAATCTGATCAAATGTCGGAGCATGAATGCCTGACTCATCTATAGTTGGTGCAATTGTATTTAGTTCCAATCGTATGCTCCTGTTAAATCTGTTTGCCCGTATATGGTATCTACAAGCATTCCAACTTCGAGTTTTCGTGCATTAACATCAAGCTCACTTTGAAATTCCTGAATGCTAACAACACCATATGTCTCAAGTACGCGCTGACGCAGAGTAAGTTCGTAAAGGTTTTTGGAGTGCTTACCAAGGATTGCTTGTGACCACCCTGTGCCGTCAGATACATCGACAAACCACTCTCCTACCCAGAGCTTTAACCGTGTGTCAATTGCTTGGGCTACACCTTCTGCATTATCAATATAGAAATCATTTAAGCCGCTGCCGAATGTGTAGTCGCCATTTTTATCGTGTTTTCTATAACGCATAAAAAAAGACGCTTTCGCGCCCCTCGATTTAAGTTTAATTACTTGGGTGTTTGAGAGTCACCATTACCTGGCTGAACCCCACCATGTTTATGACCGAGCAAGCTAATAGCTTTAGCCAGCACGTCGCTTAAAGAATTGATAATTCCATCAACAGTAAGCGTACTTTTCATTTCGACCGGGTGATGAAACACGGACTTAGTGCCGTGAAAATTAATCACACCATCTGCTGTAATCTGAATTTTGCAGGTATTGGCATCATTACGGATCTCGAGATCAGTGGTAGAGATATTCTTAATTTTCTTGGCTTGAGATTGAGGTCGGAAGAATGCAAAACCATCAGAAAGATCATGTTTTCGAGTGTCGAATGGATCCTGAATGCCGCCTGACTGCCACCACAGATCAATATTCCGATCTGCAAAATTTACCAAACATTCATCACCTTTTTTAATGGGATGGGTAATAGTGAATCCGCCAGCACAAGGAAACATCACTGGTACATCAAGTAGCATCGGCAGCCCTACAGTTTCGATCTCACCATCTGGAAGGTGCACAGGAATCTTAATCAATGGCTGCACACTTACTGTCACTGCTTCACTGTTATATTCCACCACCTCACAAGGTAAGGCGGTCCAGAGATTTACTAGTGCTGCGCGGATTGCATTTCTTGTGATTTGCAGTTGCGTGGGTGAGCGCTCATTATTGGTTAGTGCCATATTTAATCCACCGCATTAATCGTGATGCCACTCTTCGGAACAACCGCATTAATCGCAGTGCATATCAGCGTGGTGTACCACTCATCACCGCGCGTATCCCCGCTATGCTCAATAGCCTGAATGATGAACATGCCGTCAGCATTGGCCGCAGTTTTTGGATTCTTATAGGGTTGATCAACACCACTACCGCCCCAGCTAATATCGTAGCTCTCGGTCTGAAGGCTGCTCATATCAATCCGGATTCGCCCCTTTCGCTTTAACTTTGGATTCAATAGGCATTTTACATTCAAACCTTCGCTGGTCAGTTGCGGCATGCCAACCATTCCTGTCTCAACAGTGAGAACCTGTACTGGTTCGATTGAGAATTTAAGAGAGTTGATTGAGCTAATTATGTCATCAGAATAGTCAAACTCAACGTTATTCTCCCGGCCAAACTGCTGAATGCTATCGTGCAGAGAACCAAATAAGACTCTGCCACGTGGGTACTGCTGCTCGCTAATCTCTGCTATTTCACCAGTGACCAGTCCATACTTATTGGTTTCTTCAACGAGTGCTTTTCCTACATCGGTTTTTGAGGTGCCGGCAGGCAAGCAAACATTGATTAAGGCTTCGCTCTGTACAACATCACCAGAAACAGCCAACACACATAACCAAGTATCTGTGGGATTTTCACGGCCACGACGATATTGGAATACGCGCCCCTTAAATAACACTGAAAGCTCACTACCGTAACCACACTCTAAAACAACCTGTGTATTGATTTTCTGACCATCGTCTCCCGCCAAGAGATTCATTGTGCTATCTGATAAATTGTAGATATAAATTTCAGCAGCCTTGGGTTGTTCGACGGTTGCCTGACTGACCTGAAATACTATTTTAAATTCCGATAAATCAAGCGCCCTGGCTTCATTCTGGTCGACCTGAATTGTAAGTCTGCAATTTCTACCCCACTGCAATCCCATTTTCAATCCTCGTAATAGAGTTTTATTTTTGAACCCAGACTATCGAATGTGGATAGTTCATCAGGATTTGAAATGGTAACATACAGACCATGTGGAATGACATGTTTATATTGCTCAAGTAAATCAATACCCGGACAAAGTAAAAGCCCTGTAATCAAGGGCTTTTCAGAAGTATCTAGAGTATCCAGATACCATTCATCAATACGGTAGATCAGGCGCAACTTATAGATGGTTTTGCCGAGCGTTACGTTAAATTTTTGATTGCCGACTTGCAGCGGTATTTCATAAATAGCCACGCTAATCTCCAAATAGGATTTGTTTCCCAAAATCAAAACCACCACGAATTATTGATTTATCTACAAGCTTTGGTTGCACCGTACCACCATCTGATACACCTGATGTTTCTGCCGGGTTGGCTTGATTCTCAACCAATACCTCAGTCTCAGAAGTCTGAACAAGGTTAATCTTTTTAAAAGTAAGGTCGATCATTAGCACATTCTCACTCTGCAGATCCGTTGTGCAACCAATTGATTTAATCAGCATGTTTGTATAGAGCCGCTTACCTGTAGAAACAATTAAAGGAACTGCTGATTCTTGTAGCTGGATAAGCGTCTGATAAACAATGTTTAGGCTAGTGTTGCCACTTAAAAATGAACTTCCAACCAAACCATTTAACTTTCCTGCGCTTTCCGACCAACCTACCTTCATTGATACTTCTGGCGCTTCTTTGTAAGCATGGTCATTGATCGGTGCACCAACCTCTGTTGGATGCTCAGTAATCTTCAGTTCATCCTTGTGCTTTTCCTCCACTGTTACATCAGCGAATAGACCCATAATGGTACGGCCACGGCCAGACAGAAGTAGTGAGCCCACTTTTTCAACCATGGGATTTGATAAACCGCCTAAGGCGGATGTAATGAGTTGGTTCATGATTCACCTTATTTGAGGCAATAAAAAACCACCCGAAGGTGGTTCTTGTTTATTTGGGGTTTCACTCTTTTAGAAAGTGCCTTCCTACGCGCAGAGTATCAGTACCATAAAGCAGATCTAGCACACTATCGAATCGCTTGGTGAATTCTGCAATATCCATGGTTGGATAGAATCCCGGTGGTAGTGGCATTGCGGTCAGCACACCGTTACGAGCGCTCACATGCCAAGAGTCATACTTGGAGTTATTGAACTCATTACTAATCTGCTGGGCCACCTGAATAACTTCTTGTGGGTAAGGCAGGGCTTTTACTTCCTGCTTTTCAACTTTAGCTTCAACTTTCGCCTTTAAATCCATTGTTTCCAGATAATGCACCGCCTCTGGAAAGTGAATTTCTAAAAGCTCTGCATAACGTGGAATTTTGAAATGCCGATTATGTCGACTCCACATTTCAGCGTAAATCTTTCGCTCACCACCAGATCGACGTGCAACGATTTCATGCAACAAAGCTTGCTGCTCTGGTGAAATGGATTGGCGACTCTCAAGCTGCTTAGTAACAACTTCACGATCCAGCACATCCAAAACCCATTTACGAAATTGCTTGGCGATTGCTGTCTTGGAGAACATTGCGATTAGATGGCAGCCACGAAGTGAGAAAACACGAATTTCCCTTGTCTGCCCCTTCTCGGTCAATTTGACCGAACAGCTCATCGCTTGAGTAAACTCATCTTCATTGCGTGAATAAATGCGAGTTACACCACTCTGATCTGAGTAACCCAAAGCTTCGGCTAGTTCACTTGTTTTTAGCCAAACCTGACCACCCTGCTGAACAGGTGAAAAATTTACTTCATTAAAACTTAATGCTAAACTAGACATAGTTAATATTCCTTTGTTAACAACACTGAAGCCCTTGCCGTCGAAAGTCTGGGCTTTTTTGTTGTCTGTTGATTTCATGCTTTCGCACTCTCTTGTTTAAGTAAAAGCTCAACCGCCTTATTCATAAGGTAATTCATTGAGCGCTCCTCTTTTTTCGCCTTCTCTTTCAAAAGCTCATGTGCTTCGTTTTTTAGGCGAAAACGCACATCTGTAGAATCTTTTTGCTTATCTTTCATATCTTCTCCAAATAGCCTCATTTTGAGGTCATTTAAAAGTAACCCCAATCTGCGGTATTGTCAATATATCTTAAAAATATTTTAACCTCAGTTTGAGGCTATAGGTTTTATATGAGCAACAACCCAAAACACGTGACTGTTAGGCTGCGTGTGTCACCTGAGCTAAGAGACAAAATTGCAGCATCTTCAGAGCAATATAATCGCTCAATGAATGCCGATATGGTTGCTCGCCTAGAACAATCATTCGAACACCAAGAAAACAGTGATATAACTCAACTAAAACAACAGATTGAGCGCATGGATCAGACTATTAAAACTTTAGCAATAACACTTCAATCGGTAGCAAATCGGGGTAATAGATGAGTCAAGTACGCTGTCCTTATTGCAGTAGCGTTCAAGTTAAAGCAATGTCCAATCAACCAAAAAAGTATCCTAGGCCCACTGATCCAGCTGAGTTAGCAGATTGGCAAAAAGGCTATGATTGCAAAAAGTGTGGGAATGATTTTATTGTCATGCCCCCGAAGCCCAAGACACCTCTCAGTCTTTTGGGCAAACTAATCAAATACTCACTCATATTTATAATCGCCTTAATTGTTATTTCATTTTTTATCGAAGCCAGCAAAAGCCCAAGCGAAACCCCTGAAGAAGAAGTGGCTGCCGAGATGATCGAGCCAGAAACAATTATCGAACCAGAGATTGAGGAAGACCCACTAGACCAAGAGTTTTCCCAAGAAGCCGAGGAAGCAGTTCACACACCTTATTTTGATGAACCCATAAGTATTGAAAACAGTACAGATCAAAACGATACTTTAAGTATCAAAACCACATTAAGAGCAAAAGACGAATGAAAAAACTACTCCTTTTAACTGCATCCTTGGTTTTTAGTGTTGGGGCTTGGGCATCACCTACTTGCGATAAGTTGGCAAAAATTGCCGACTTAAATGCCTCAAATTATGGTGATGAAGCAACTGCACTAATTCAAGGCAAGAAAGGTGCAAGAGTTTATTTTCACACAGCGCCATCAGCTCAGTGCAAATCAAAAGCTTTTATAATCCCAAACGACAAAGTTGCAATACTTCAAGATATTGTTAGCAATAACGAAACATGGGCTTATGTTTCTTTTGTGAATAATAAAACATCAAAAATCACTCAAGGCTGGATTAAGAAAAACAGCCTTGGTGAAATGACATTCAATTAACCAATAAGACTCTTAGCTCCTCTAGCCGCCATCACCATTGAATTTTCCTGCTGACGCTTTACTGCGTTAGCAGATTCAATTGGGCTACTTACACCATTTAAGGTCATGTCGGTTTTAAAACTCTGGTGAATCGTCACATTAGACGCTGACATATTCGAGTTGTTGACCTGCGACTTGTGTGGGTTGCCCGATGGAATCTCTGCATTTTGAGCAAACTTAGCCAATTCATCACGTTTTTTTGGTATAGCTTTTGGTGTTGTGTTTACTCGTTCAATCTTGCCTTGCTTAACACCCTCAGCCTTGACCATGCCTGCCGCTAACGCCTGAAACTCCTTATCACTCATTTGCCCAATGGTTTTGCCTTCTAGGCTTACACCCATGCTT
The DNA here is from genome assembly GCF_013417355.1 of Acinetobacter sp. YH12255. Taxonomy (NCBI): domain Bacteria; kingdom Pseudomonadati; phylum Pseudomonadota; class Gammaproteobacteria; order Moraxellales; family Moraxellaceae; genus Acinetobacter; species Acinetobacter sp. YH12255. Next base: position 76,672 of record NZ_VPEC01000010.1, on the reverse strand, counting down.
TTTGCTGTATCTCGGATTGTCTTTTCATACCCTGCATAGTTTGTTTTGCCAGAGTAATCATCAACCGCATACTTGCGAAGCATTTGCTGATAAGTTTTATCACTGTGTCGAGATTTTAGAAGTTTTGCCTTAGCTACCGCACCCGCTTCCATTGTTTCAAAGATAGCGTTACCCCACTGATCAAGCGCAACAACACCTGCATATCGCTTTTGTGCATCACTTAACGCTTTTTGCTTTGATCGCTTGGTTTTTACGGTTTTGTCTGCACTACCATTAAACTCAAACTTTAAATTGCCTGGATTATTGTTTCTCCACGCAACAGTGCCACCCGTTCTGGTTTCAGTTGCACCATTCGCCATTTGGTAAATTCTCTTAGTGCCCTGAGTAGCAACCAGCCTTACAATCCTATCGGCTTCCGAGGCTGCACTTGCAACCACCTGCTTAACTGCATCCTGAGTAGCCTTAGCCACACCAATAGCCAAACCTTTTGCAGTAACAGCAGGCTTACCCTCATTAGCAGCTACGGCATTCTGAGCCTCTTTATTACCAAAAAATGCCAAGGTTTTCGCTGTGGTCTCACCAACCTTATCAAGAGCCTTCGCGCCTTTTTCTGTTTCCGCAATCTTGTCGTGTAGGCTTTTGCTTGCTACTTCTGCCACTTCTTTAATGGCGCCGGCTGGATCAGTAAGGACTTTCTGAACAAAGTTGATTACCTTATCTTTGACTTGATCCAGTATCTCCAAGAAATCTTTAATCTTGCCAATGATGGTATCAATGCCATTCGTCCACTTAGACCAGTCGAAGAGTGACTTACCGCCATCCCTCCAAGTCTTATAGTCGTCGTAAAGCAGACCTAAAGCCGCAGCAAGTGCGAGAATGATCCCGATCGGTGATGCAAGAAATGCAAGCCGGAATAACTTCAATAAGCCGATAAAGCTTTTCAGCATCGGAATGAATTTAAAAATCACTCCAAAGACTTTAAAGAATCCGCCAAATACTACGGCGAGCATGGCAAAGCGTAAGCCTACAGCCAATCCCTCTTTGATTTGAGGATTCAACTGACTAAAAGCAGAAATACCCATCTGTAGCATTTGGTTGAGTAAACGCAAGATTGGTATAAGCGCCTTACCCGCCTGCATCACGATGACCTGAAATCCAGTCTTAGTCATCATGGTCAAATCACGGTACTCGGTCATGAACTCATTGCCAGATTTGGCAAGGTCATCATTCATTCCTAGTTCTTTTTGTATCTTCTGGTATTTATCCATGTTCGATACAAACTTGCCGTCACGCATGGCCAGCAAGGTATTTTGATCAATACCAAGTGAGCTTGCGTAGGCATTGGCTTGGTAAGCAGGCATCTTGGATAAAACACCGCTCAGGTCTTTCATGACCTCAACACGGTCACGCATTGAACCGTTTGCTTCTTTTGTGCTCACACCAAGACTATTGAGCATCCCTTCATAGCCCGGGGAATTACGCATTTTCTCAGCTAGAGATTCAAGTGAACCTACTGCGCCCTCAGCACTACCGCCCAACTGAGCAATAGCGTTGCCGTATGCGTTAATGTTGGTGACACTGGCACCGATACGCTGTGATGAGAAGTACAGCTTATCTAGTTCACTTGCCGTCTGACGCACTGCAACGACAGCACCAGTAGCGAGAGCCAGTAATGCGCCCTTTAAGGCTGCCGCTTTCAGCTCCACACCACCCATGGCATCCTGCATTTGCTTTAAGCCTGAATTGTCAGTCTTAAATCCTAATGCGACCATGAAGTCACGAATCACACCTGCTTGTGCCATGGATTCACCTTTTTATTGGATACAAAAAAAGCGCTTATTAGCGCGGCTTAACTTAAAGCGAGTTAGAGTGTTAGTGCTTGCGACCAAAGCTCATCAATTTGAGCCGAAGACAGCCCCATCAGCGCTGCCATTGCGAAAAGGCTGCTATTATTTCGCTCAAACACCGTAGCATCCTGCCATTCAATCAGTGTGATCTGTCGCTGTGTACTATCCTCAATTTGATTAATAATCGCTTCAATATCAGCAAGAGCAAAGCCATTCATGACAAGTGCCAAGCGGAATTGACGGCGTGTTAATGGTTTCAATGGTGGTTTTTCGTAGGTGACTGCCCACACGTAATCAGGATTGAATTGCGATAGTGCGTTTAGGATCTTTCTCTTGTCGTAATTGAGGTCTTTGATTAGATCCACAACACCATCCATGCCAGGTGTAATTGTGCATCCATCTTGTGTGACTTCGAGCTGGTGAATCTCTGCGCCGTTTCGGTTTGATACAAGCTTGAGCATTAGGTTAAATCCTCTATTTTGGGTAATAAAACAGTAGTGGTTGTGTTCTTGTCCTCTTGTTTGACAAAAACAGCCTTATTGAGTATTGATTTTCGCAAGCCTAGGCTGTCTGCGTGAGAAGCATGTGCAAGCCAAGAGTTAATGGATGCCTGGATGCGCTTTGCCTCAATCCTGCCCTGGCTGTACTGTTTCTTCATAAACCTTATTTTTCGGTAAATTCTGGAAATTGAGCTTTTTCTTACACGTCGATGAGTGGGCCACATTTGATAGCCAAGGAAGTCCAATGCTCGTCCGTTCTTGACGGACACTGGAAATATTTGTGTTTTTGCATTGGTTTGGAGCTTTAGCTTCTCAAATAGGAATCGCTCTACGTCAATGCGTAAATGACGCAAGTGATCCTTGTTGTGATGGAAAATACAGAAGTCATCCATATATCTCAGATAGTGCTTCTCACACAGCCGGTATTTGACATACTCATCCAGCTCATGCAGATATATGTTTGCAAATAGCTGTGATGTTAGGTTGCCAATAGGTATTCCAACACCGCCACCGGATGAATCTATAATGTCATCCGTCAGTTTGAGTAGTTTCTTGCATGAGATCTTCTTTCTGATCAGGCTTTTCATAATCTCATGATCAATACTGTAGAAGAATTTGGATATATCAGCCTTGAATGCGTATAAAACGCCGTGGTTTCTTAGTACCTTTTGCATCATGCGTTGTGCTTGATCTGCGCCAACATGCGTACCTTTATTAACTCGGCAAGCATAGCTGTCGTCAATAAATCGTTTCTCCCAGATGGGTTCAATAACCAGTAAAATAGCGTGTTGTACGACCCTATCCCGAAATGGAAGTGCTGCAACATCGCGCTCTTTCGGCTCATATACCTTAAAGATTCGATACTCACCTGTCTTGTACGTCCCCCAGATCAATTCGTTCTGTAATTGAATCAGGTTTTCTTCCAGATTTAATTCAAACTTTAAGACTTCACGCCGATCACGCTTGCCGCGCCGGGCCTTCAAATATGCGTTATACAAATTTTCAAAGTCGTAAATCTGACTAAACAGATTGTTGTATGTAATTGCCATGTATATCTCAAAATAAAAGCGGCATAAGTTTTCGCTATTGCTACTCAGCTATGCCGCCTGTTTAGTTTTTTAGATTTTCATCTAAGGAGTGCGCATCCTTTTAAAGTGTTCTGCCCTGGCTCCAGTAGGAACCAGATTTCTGACACGCTCTAAGAGCTGGACGAGACCCGATATTCGTATTCGTGTTCGTACGGACGTTATTCAAGTTCAAGGCGAACACGCCAGCATTGGCTGCGTTGTTCCAATTGCCGCCACGGATGGGAAGGGACCGTCGTTGTAACGCACACCCCTATTTGCCTACGGCAAATACTTTGATCCAGCCGCCTACCATGCGGCCAATCTCATTGTTTAGTCTGGACCAGTGTTCGTATTTTTTAAAGTCTAAATAACCTAATTCTTTAGAAATCCGAACCTGGGCGCGTAACAGATCAAGTTCCGCATCAAGCTCTTGTAGTGTGGTTTTCTTGTGGTAGCGTTTATTACAGACAACAATCAACCTCAATATTCCCCACATGGCATTCCTCATTTCTGCTGCAAGCACATGCTTTTCAAATTTTGGAAATTGACGTAATGCGACATAGCCATAGGCAATCATTTCTTCGCATTTTTGTCTGATTAATAAATCACTAGACACAATAGATCTCTACAAAACAAAATTAAGAACGTGCGTTATCACGCACGCATACAGATAACACAGTACAGATTACAGATTAACGAAAGCTGGACGAGACCCGAGACTCGTATCCGTGCTCGAACGGACGCCACTCAAGGTCAAGGCGAACACGCCAGCACCGGCTGCGGCGTTCCAACGGCCGCCACGGCGGGGCACGCGCTCCCCATCCATGTTTTTAGCAAAATAATCGCTGTTATATGAAGCGGTATTTTCAATGTGAGGATATAAGCACAATGCTTTCAGTCGAGCTAAAGCTACAGCGGTCACTGGCTTGGTGGTTGATAAATTGCGGATACCACCAAAATTAGACCCATTAATTGTGTAGTCTGCTGTGCCGCCATCAGCATATTTGATTGTGCCTACCGTGGTTCCTGCGCCATCTGGTGTGACTAGGTTCCCGGTTTCACCATTAATCGCTTTCCATTCAGTGGAAGCCGCACCAAGATCAATCGCTAGTTTTGACGCATTATTGTCTGCAATAACCTGGATTTCACCGTTAAAAATACGCATTCCAGAATTCCATTCCCAGACGTTACCCGAAAGGTCGGCAATACCATTCTCTTTGCCGTTGTGTCGCCACTCAACTGGGCCAGATCCAGTTAATGTGCGTGCTGACCCAGATGTATCACCCGGATTTAAGCCATCTGCACGACGACCAATGAGCAATGGATCTTCTGAGCTTCGGCCATAATAAGTATTTCCTAGTGGCTGGGTGTTATCCTTGTAGCATTGCAAGGCTACGGCGCTCCATTCAGCATTTGTGATCAGGTGATGACCATTGCCACACGCTCTTGCTGCCGCAAGGAAGTTTGTGTAGTTGGTGCTGTGCGTTGGCTCTACGTTTGGCAGACTGAGCAACTCACCACCAACAATTCGACCCTGGTATGTCCCAATGAAGATTTCAGGCTTTTCTACGCCGTCCACAATAAACGCTGGGTGTGTACCACTCAATGAAGCATCAATCGTACTCATATCGTACTTTTGAATGATGTTCATATAAGTCGGCTGACCTTTGGCCGTATAAAGTACGGTTTGCAAGCCACCAGATGCTAGCTCTACCGATTGACGCAATGAGTCTTTTACAAGAATCGTAAGGTTGCCACCTTCAATATTATTCCCGGTTGTACCGCCGATATAGTCTATGACTTTGGTTAGATTTTCTTTAAAGCCTGCTTCTGTGACAGAAGACCCGACAAGGCTGCTTGATGCAGGTAAATTAGCCATAATATTTAATCCTTAATTAATCAGTTATTGCCACATCAAAGTGGTTTCATCGGGGCTGTACATTAGCTTCTGACTATTTAGGCGCCAGTACAAAGACCTTGTAATAAAGCTGCCTATTGCCGCTTTTATCGCTACAATTTCGTACACAGTTAGCTGTCGGTTGATCACCAAACAAAAGTCTTCTGGCGTTATATTTATTTTACCCGCCCGCACTTCTTGATTGGTAGATACCCCAAAAACACTTGTTTGCGAGGACATAATTACAGTGCAGTCAATCAGGTTCTCAGGGATGTTAATAGTGAATCCGGGTGAATCATTTGGATATAAGAATCCTGCATCCAAGATGATTGGCCTCAATCTCTGGGTGGATTGAAAGGCATGATTATCCTGACCGGATAAGTCTTTCATCATTGCTACAGGTTGTGTAAGTGACATGACAGGAATACCACCAGCCACATCTTGATATAGAGTGCTTAAATTCTTAGGATAGAACGCTAGGCCCTGCTCACCTTCTGCGAACAGCGCTTTAATAACCGCATTGAGATTACCTGTCATGATTGTTGCTTTTGGTTTCCAGGTTGATCCGGAAGCAACACTAACATTTACGCCAACAACACCAGATACTGGTAAAACCATACTGCCTCCTTATGTGACTTCAGACACAATTGAGTTGATTATTGCTGCCACATTGGGGTGCTATCTACCGCATTCCACATTAAATCCGCACCAATAAAACTCCACATCAATAAACCTGCATCCATTGATCCGATAATTACAGCACCTGGTGTCCAAAATGCACCACCTATCATGGTGCTAAGTGGTGTTTTAATCATTGCTTTTCCTAGTCGGTGGTTAAAACAGATACGGTTACGGGGTTTGCGTCAATTGACCAAGCCCATAGTGTAGTGTTGGCAGGAAAGCTTACTTTTCTGTCAAATAAATAAATGTCTTTTGATGGCATACCTACACCCTGAGCAAAGTAAAAATCACGATTTCCCATGCCTTGAGCCAAGCCTTCTTTTGTGCCATCTGTTATTTTTTGCGGTGTGCTGTTTAACACAAACTTATTCATCGCCATATTTTCACCACCAATTATTTTTTACTACCCTTTCTTTCTCTGGCCTCTTCCACCAAATATTCATTATCTGCAATGACATCAAGGGCATCATTCATCAAAGCAATATCAGCCAGATCGAGAGTCTTATCGAGTAGGGATTCATACCTACACATGCCTTTTACGACTGGCCGCAATAGCCAGTCCTCTTGGTTGGGTAGGTTCTTAAAAGTTACTTGACCTGCTTCATGCTCGATGCCTTCATAAGCAGATCTTGAATAAAATTTCCAAGATTCATTCGGATCACTGCAATAGTCAGGGGCAGCAAGTGATTCATGTCCAAGTCGTCAAACATGATTGTGTTATTGCGACATACTGCTGCACCCCCACGCTTAACCACCGACAGACACTTATGAACAACATAGTTCACATCATCCTCAGGCATCTTAGCGATAGCCTCCATGAAAGGTTCTAATGCTTCCGCTAAAGGTTCCAGGCCTTCAAGCTCATTATTTTCGCCATCCTCAATAGATTCAATGACTCTTTCCAAATCACCTTTTGCCACTTCGGTTAGGATCGGCATGATGTTCGGAACAATTGGGGCGATTTTGCGTGACACATGAAGTTGATCGAGCGCATTCAAGCGCCCAATCGTATAGTCATGACCACCGATTGGGATAATTTCCATATTTCACCTTATGCGTATGTGCCGAGTTTCATGTCAAGTTTGATTGCATCAAAGATCCACTCAACCATTGAGCCAGTTTTAGCATTGGTATAGTCAGGCACCTTTTTGAAAGCACACTTTGAGGCTGTGTGGTTATCACCTGAGCCGGAGTGGTTGAGGGTGATTGTATTTTTACCCCATTTTGCAGTTTTTGACTTTTGCGCATTGTAGAGATTCATTAGCTTGGCATTAGCTGGCGAAGTCTTGAGTAAGCGGATAGTGACTTGACCAGAGTTATCTGCATGCAGTGAATGCATGCCTTCACCATCTGCACCAATGGTCATTGTGTTTTTATCACCCGCCATAGCGAATGTGATACCTTCCTCAGCAATGGCAGCACCATAACCGAGATCCACAACACCGTCATCGCTCGTTAGAGCGCATTGAGTGTCCATGAACGAATAAGATGACATAAGAATTCCTTAGCGATTAACTGAAACGAAAACGTCAGCGAAGTGGGTGGCTCCAGCAAGCTTGGTTGCAATTTGGAAGATCGGTGCTTTGCGTGCTTCACGCTCAGCTTGAGCTTGGTCATCAAGGCTATTGGCATACACGTAGAATGCTTTAGGTAGATAGTCGCCCGTTTCTAGCGCCCCAAAACTTTCACCGCTCCATTGCCCCTCACCCAGCAAGCCATTTGTAAGACCTTGCTCACATGCACGTTCAAGCACGGCACATTGACGATTAATGCCTGCAGGCGTCTGCGAAACCTTGGTGTTCGTTGTGTAGTAAAGATTCCACAGCGCTGATTCCAGATGATTTTGAAGCCAATCCAGACCATGGATTTCATCAAAGAATGATCCATCACACATCACGCCTTCCTGCAGGATGGCTGTTCCGTTATTGTATTTAGCAAACACATTACAATTTTTGGAGGTCAAAGCCTTTGCTTCACTGGTTTTTAAGTCCTCAGGTGCGACTCCAGGTAGTTGCTTAAACTTCATGGTGATGGTGGTATTAGTGCCCATAAAATTGACACTAAATGCACGACCGTAAAAAGATGCTGCTGCATGTGGATTATCGCTGGAGAAGATGGTGAATGTGCGGCGGTACTTCTTATTTGCAAGCTTGTAAGCAACATCTGAAACACCCGCGCTATTCAGCGCATTTTCATCTTGTGTAGTAAGGCCAAAATTACGGACTGGGGAAGCTGCTTCAATCAATGCGGCAACTTCATCCGCCTCAACATCTGTCAAATCACTGGCAAATGCTAAGCCGTACCATTTAAGTGACTCTAAGCACTCCGCAACAACATTTTGAGCCGTTTCTAACCCACCCACCTTATCCCAAAACCCAATATACAGGGTCCGTGGTTTTGGTGATTGCCCAAAGTATGCAAGTGCTGCCTTGTACTCAGGATCATCAACCCCAAAGTCTTCCGCAACCTCACCTATATTGGAGTATTCGCGCATTCGCTCAATAGCATCAATAACGCCTGTTGTGGTGCCTAAAATAAGCAGAGAGCCGAATGAACGCGGCCCTGCTGCCAATGCAGCCAGGCTAATGCTGACATTGACAACATTTGAAGTAGGTAAAGCCATTAAAGACTCCTGATTAATTCGAATTAATAACCCCGAAAGGTTTTGATTGGATAGGTGCGCTCAGTCTTACGCCTAAAAGTCGCCGTAACATCGAAACGATGAACATACTGCTCATTAACAAGGTCGGGCGCTGTAAGCACATCACCGACTTCAATAAGCTTAATTTTGTGTGGTTTTAATTGATTAACGTTTTGTGGAATTGCTGTGCTATCAACAAAGAGTTTTGCGAAGTGTTGACCATGGTTCCCATAAAATGACAAAGCCATGTCAATTACTTCATGACGAATTGATGTAGCATTTTCATCATGTTGTTCAAAATAAGGGCCATCATCTGGGCGTTGAGCTCTAATCCCAAAAGCAACCCAATCCACACCGACCGCCGGTACAGGAAGTGGCTTTTCTTGAAACCTAGGACGAATCATAGAACCCGAAAGACCTGTTACGCCCTTAATAAAAGCCTGAAAAATATCTTCAAGTTCTTGGTCATTTGGCACAGCTCCACCATCAGGCAAGATGTATCCACCCGTTGCTGAAGTATTCATGGTTATCCTGAGATTGGTTTTAAGATACAAATCGCTTTGATAAATCCGCGACCGTACTGGGTGTTGGGAAGTGTTTGAGAAACAATATATTCACGCCCTTGCCACGTTATTTCATCTGCTTGATGACTTGCATCACCTTCAGTTAAAACAAAGCGTGTGTGAATATTGATAGCGCCCTTAATGACTGTTCCATCAGGTTTTCGATCTAACTTAAAACCATCATTACTTGTCACAACACCATTGAACTTATGATTGGTAACGGTAGTTTGTGGTCTCCCCTTATCACCAGCAATGACCGCTGTTCGTTTGCAGTCAATGCCTTTGCTCATAAAATCAGGATCAAGTAGAACATCACTTACATCCAAGCCTGGCATCAATCCTCTCCAACTTTCTTAATAATGTAGGTGATCGAATTACGCAATTGACCAGTATCAATCAATGGCTTGGTTCGTGTTTTACCTGCACGTCGTCTGGCTCTTAATGTGGCTTCAGATAATGGAGCAAAGTCACCACTATTAATTTTTGCTCTTACGCTGTTTTGAGCAATCATGCCGGCACGATTCAGGCAACGCTCTATACCCTGATTGTTTCCTTTTAGGGCTTCATCTGCTGCCTTGGTTAACTGAGTGCTAACCAATTCCTGACAACCCTCTACACCTGGTGCAAGGAATGCACGAGCTTCAAGATTCATTGCCGGTGAGCCAGTTTCTTGAATATAACCAATTTGAGCATTGGTTATATCGGTATCAGAACGTGATTCACCATGTGGAATCCCCACTAACACCTCTTGAGATGTTAGCTTTTCAATTGCTTCAAAAATGCCAGCTAAACCCTCACCCGTCATGGTCACACTCATAGCTGAATACCACCCGCACCAATCATCTGCATGAGTTGATAGAACTGAATGCCGTAGGTTGTTTGATTCCAATGACCCGCATCGGTAATCATTACGCCCGATACATCCATTGACTTAGAGACACCGTCAATAGACTTGGCTGTTTCATTACCAACAACCTTTCCACCGATACCACCGATATCCACAAAAGCCATATCACGCGCATACAGCACTAAATAGTGTGCAATGAAGAAGGTTAAGCCATCATCTAACAAATCATCCCAACGGCTTTCAGGTAACAGCTTTACTCCAAGTTTTAAGTAAAAATTGAATTGTGCTGATGGGTAGTCATCGACACTGGCGAAGGCTGGCATCGTCTGCCGAAAGGTTGATTCATCTAACATTATTTAGCCTTTGGATCTGGTTTTGTTTCAGACGGTGTTTGAGCCTTAGCCAACTGAACTTTTAATGCTTCGATTTCTTTATCTTTAGCCTGACCCGATTTTTCTAGTTCAGCAATTTTTTTATCAGCTGCGGCAGACTGAACTTTTAATGCTTCATGTTCTGCAGTGAGTGCGTCATGAGCATCTTGAAGTTCTTTATTGGCTGCAGCAGAGGCGGTGATTTCTTGCGAATGCGCTTTGACAAACCAGTGTTCAGCAATTTCAGCTTCCACCTCCTGCACACCTGCAGGAAGGGTTACTGTTTTTTGCTGACCATGCTTATCTTTTCCGAGATTAACAACAAGTTCTTTTGTCAAAAGGATCTGTATAAGTTTAGTCATGGCCATGGTGCTCCTTATAGACCGTCAGCGTAGTAAGCGGTTTCTGGGTAGACCCACTCAACCGCACCGATACGACCAAAGTAAGTCGTCAATTGGCGCAAGTCACGATATTCAAGTGGGGTGCGCTGTAGTGGAACCAAGGGCATGCGAACACGGTTTTCAGACTGCGTATAAACCATCATGCGATCTTTTTTACCAACACCACGACCCACAGCCCACTTGGATGGCTGAATATCCAAAGGCTTGCCATTTACTGACATTGCCAAGCAGTTAATTTTCAAAAACTCTAGGATCGAGATATTCCCTGCATCACTTACAACACGAGAGGTGAGCACACCGAATTGCTGCGGTGGTAAAAGCAATTTATCAGGGCATACAGCAAAGCCAGATGCAATCCAAGCGTTATTCAACACAAGGTTTACATCATCCAAAATTTGTTGAGGTGTTGCGGTAGCCCAAGTCGCATTTACGTTTGTTGCACCAACTTTGCTCGAGTTAAATAAACCTTCAAGACCAAGTTGCTCATCACCGATATAGACTTGTTCGTCCACATCCATGTTGTATTTAAGTGTTAGGCCTGCATGTTTTTGCGCATCAACTGGACGACCAACTTTTAAAGCTGATTCAAGTTCAGGTAATGTATAGCCGATCTGCATAGCCCATAAAGTTAATGGGGATGCAGTTTTGCCAATATCCAAGGCGATGCCCTGAATAGCATCAGTATTTTTACCGACCCATGCTTTACCACTACCCGAAGGACCACCTGCAGCAGCAAAAGTAGAGTTGGTGAAAGATGATGTTTCATCGGCAATGGATACGTCAGATCGCAAATCAATATCACGCGACCACGTAACACTTGCTAGTGGTTCGTGCATGGTTTGATCTAAGCGCTCAAGCTCACCAACCAAGAAAGCGCCCGAGCTATCCACTGTGCGCTGGTCAAATGTCAACATCTGGTCGCGCGTTTGTGCTCGAATGGCTGACATTGCAGCACCAACCGCAGCACCTAAAATCAATTTCTTCATGTTTTATTTTCCTGCAAACATAAAAAAAGACGCCATGAGCGCCCTGATTTATGCTTGTTTAAATTAGATGTTGTAAGAGATTTCTACATTGCCGCTTGCATCAGCCGCATGCATGAAGATCGCATTCACTTCGATTGTGTTTGCCGCATCCGCTACAGCCTCAATACCGCCAATTGGCTTAACTTGTGTGCCAGCATTTACGCGAACGAATACCTTGCCACCTGCTTTCGCAGTACCCGCATTACATTTCACAGTCATATAACCACGGCGCAATACATCATTAAAACCAGTTACCGGAACAGCACCACCAAGGGCATTGCTCGCAGATTGGGTTGGGTATGAGCGAACGATCAGGCCGTATACATTTGCAGCAGTATCGCTAGTTGCTAATGGGGCAAACTTACCATCAGCATTTATTTTTCCAAATAAGCCGAAACCGGTAAATCCAGTCACTGTGTTATGCGCTTCAATGGTTGAATGTGACTTACGTGATACATCACCCGCAATACCAGAAGGCATGCGGTATAAAAATGCGTTACTCATGATTAATGTCCTTTATTCCAGAAGGCTTTGTTTTTAGCATTAATGTCGGCAGGTGTTGGAGCTGAGCGACCAAAGTCACGAGTCGTCACACCAGTGCGTACACCTTTCAAATTGTTTTGTTGCTTGATGAGTTCGGATGCGCCGATGAATGCAGCATCAATCGTATGTGCAGGCAATGCGTCAATATTTGCGTTAGCACCACCAACGAATGGGCCAATTGTTTTCAGACCATCAGCGGTTGCATAAGCTAATTTCAAAGCATTACGTTTTGCTGTATCTGCGACTTTTCCAACGTCTTTAGCAGACGAATCCATAGTTGGAAGCTTCAAGCCTGGTGCAAGAATTTCAACACGAGAACGAATGTCTTGAAGTGAGTCACCAGTGTAGGTTGTGCCGACATCAGCTTTACCGGCTGGCTCTGGCTTTAGGATGTCATCTTTGGTTGGCTCATCATCCGGATCGTCTTCGCCATCTTCAGTTTCCTTTTCAGGGTCATCCGAATCTTTGGTTTTTTTCTTTTCCAAGGCACCAAGTCGAGAATCCATAGTTTTAAGCATTTTGAGAATTTGACGATTTACAGCAGCATCAGCAGTTTTGCCTTTACCATCGTCTTCTGGATCATCTTCACCGTCTTTGGTTTCAATATCCAGATCTTCATCTTCAACCGCCTGAGCTAATTTCTCAGCTTCTTCCGCATCCTTAGTTTTCACTAGATTACGGATTCGATCAGCAAAGCTAACCTTCTTTTTGACTATCTTAGCCATCTGTGTATCTCCAATTGAGCAGCGAGAACCGCATCGCCCTTTATCTACCAATGCAACGTGATTACCAATAATGTTGCTCTGAACCCCTTTGCCTTTACTGATTTCCTGATAATCAGCATCGTAGCCTAGAGAAATCTCCACCTTACCTTCTTGAACAGCATTAATGGCTTCTTGATCTTGGATAAGTAAATCTGCAATCAATAAGTGATCTTCAACACCCTCACCACGACGAACGTTCTGCGCTACACCTTTCGCCAAGTCTTTCCAGTTTTCAGGAGCTACCCATGTATCCGGATGATTGTTGGTGACTGGCTTACCCTCAAAACTTGAAATTGTTTGAGGGCTAAATAAATCCTCATCACCACGAGTAATAACAATCAGCCCCGCATCAGCAGTTACAGGCACTTCACCCTCGCCATAAAGTAAGCTGCCAGTACAGGCAATCGCTACATCACGACATAGCAAATAGCCTTCCGGTGTAACTTCGCGTGTCTTGCCAAGTTTGCCAACGGTGTAAAAGTTGGATCGATCTTTGGTTTGTCGATCCTTTGTTTGTTTTTTCTTGAACATGATTCACCTTATTTGAGGCAATAAAAAACCACCTTGCGGTGGCTTGTTTAATCTTTTGGTGGTTCGGGCAATGGCTGCCAGTGGGTAACATTGGTTATAACTCCAAACTCCCCATCTATACAGCAAAAGGCGTAAAATTTGCCGTACTTAAATGCCACTTCATAATCAATAAAAGCCCCATCATCTTCAACCCTGTACGCCATTAAGTCACTATGCATTAAGAACCCTTTTTGGTTTTCTGGTAACCGATCCTTAACACTTATCCATTCAGCCATCACTCAATCCTCTGGAATCACTGGTTCAGCATAACAGCGACAATTCCAAATACAACCTGCATGAGCACGCGTACCAGTACGTTTATCTGCAATCGGTGGTTTATTCCATGGCACGTACTGCCCGCTCAGCTCTTGATGATCATGACGCACATCGCTATCTTCGGACGTTCGCCAGATATAACCATCGCTTCCCAATGCCTCAGCACGTGACTGTGTGAACAATGTTGTGGCTCTTGATATCTCAGTTCGTGCAATAGTATTCGCTCTAGCCTTGGTGACTCCACCGATTGCCATGATTAGGCCTGATATCTCATCAGATCGACCACCTTCAATGACTGCACGTGTTGATAGGTCTTGAATGCGTTGTGCAGCATTAAGGGGTAATGACTTGATAAGTCGAACCTGATCATTCTGCAGTATTTGAAAGGTGGCGCCTATATCGGTGTTTCTGATCTGATCCTTAATACCTCTGGACATATCCTGTGCATAGATCAGCCATGTACGCTCATCACGTAAGGCTACATCCATTAGGATTTTTCCGGATGCATGACGCGCCCAAACATCTAAAGTTTCAGCATACTTGCGCAATGCTGTGACGATAGAGGGATAGACCGTTTCATCCTGAACATCAAAACCCTTAACAATTGAATCGATATAACTAGATATCTGCCTCAACTGTCTTCCGTACTTGAGTTCCACTTTCCTCGCCCGGTTCGGTGTGTGTCGGACTGATTGTTTCATCTTCTTCACTCACTGGTGCCGGTGGATCATCATTTGCAGCTTCAATATCATCATCGGTAATGTTTGAGAAAATACCGGTGATTTCACTCGATTGGCGAAGTTCCTTTAATGCTGTTTTCTGTGTAATCAAACCCTGGTCTTCAGCCTTACAAACAGCATCTGTAATTTTGGTAGCTACATCAGCTTTTTGCACATCGTCCATTTGCCATAAAGAGGCAAAATCAAAATTGAATGAATCAGGTAATTTTTTACCAAGTGCAGACAGAGAGACAATCTTTAAAAGCTTGCCAAGACCTGTGCGCATACGGCGTTCTTGCTGTTGATTGATATTATCGTAGTAGTTGCTTAGGTCTGATTCGCCAGTGGCATTCATGCCTGCAGGAGATTGACCAAATAGGCGAACCAATGGAATTTGCGAAGCACCGGAAAGTTGTTGCCCAAACTGTAGTAAAACAGCATCAAGCCCTGAGAAACTATAAGAGTGAGCTTCAAATACATCCTCTGCATCCATAAGGGTCATCCCCTCATTGGATTGCCATAAGCGGATATGCTCCATTTGCTTCACTAAGCCATCCAAAGCCTTGCCACCTGCCGCAATAATTGAACGCAAGCCTTTGACTTTGTATGTGCGTAAATGCGCTTTATAGACGAGTTGAGCAATACCAGTAGTCGTGCTGTCAAATGCAACCAATCGGTCTAATAGGCGCTCAATAACTGACTGCCCCCAAAGGTTTTCAGCAATACGCTGCCAATAAGGTAGATCCACGCCGTCGAATCGAATGATACGAGAATAGTGAATGCGCTGATTAGATAACCCTAGCGAGTCGGCAATCACATCATAGTATTTAGGCATACCGAAGTCAGGGCCATACTCAGTCACCAGATCTTGCAAAGTAGGCTGAACGAGCCAGCGATCTAGAACCATCAAACCTTTAAATTGATCTTTAGATACCGTATCAATATTTAATGGCGTGCTTACGTTCTGACCATCAACCAGCATCACAGCAATAGCACCGCCGTATAGACGGCCCCATTTAATAACGTTGGTAATCCCATTCCAGATTTCCAACTCATCCAATTTTGCCTGAATCAGCTCTGCATCCTTAGGATCATCCAGACCGCGAAGATTGATCCCTTCCCGGGTCATATCTTCTGCAACAACGTCAACCACTTGACCCACGATCCAGCTTGATCGATACATAGCTTCAAGTTTTAATCGGTCACGACTGAGAAAATCGAAACCATATGTTGATTGGTCTTGCTGACTTCCCGCACCCAAGCCGAGTCGCGCAGCAAAGTTCTGAAAACCATCTGCGGTAAAAATATTTGTGAATTTCATTTTATGTCTCGGTTAGAGCTTATCCCATATCGCCATATCGGAAATTGCAGGGTTAAAACAGATCATCACACTATCAGCCCGGTTGGGAGAGACAGCGCCATCTGGTTGCTTATTGACTAAGATTTTTCCGACACCGTTTTTCATGTATGTAGGTTGTGATAATTCCATGACCAGTTGATCAAACTCATTCTTATCAATCTCACTAGATAGTGAAATTAGATTGTCTGGGTCGTACTCCATGCCTTTTAAAGCACGATAGGTATTCTGAAACCTCATACGTAATGACCACCACGACTGAGCCTTAAGATTGGCAAAGAAGTCTTTATTTTTACGTTTCTCTACCATTTCACCTTCAGGATCATGAACGGATGCAGAACCTCGGAATGATTCGACGTTAACCTCAACACCACCTATTTCACGTTGCTGCTCATTGATCACACGAGCATCACCACGAACGCCAGCGCCTAAGCCGTCAGCATCGTAATAAAGCAGACCGTAATCATCATCAATGCAAAGGTCCATGGTTTTTTGTGTGGTACCAAAGATGTCATCACCTTTACCAGACCATGACTCCAAGTATTCCAAAACAATGCCGTGACGGCCTGCAAAAGAGTTCTTGTCTCGCCCTTCATCTGCAACGTCCAGTGCGCCAATGCGGTCACCAGTAGGTTCAATATTAAGTTTCTTATGAGCATCAATAGCAGCCTGAACCCATACCGAAGGAATCAAGACACCTTCAACCGATGCGGCATAGTTAATATCTACCTCTTGGGCCAATACCACTTCATCTAGTGTGGCAAGCTGCTTTTCATACCATGGGTAAATCAGTTTGCCGCGTAGATCGACTTGCCAATTTTTATCCGGGTTATCACGCCAAGGCATGGTAAAGACAGAATAGCGACCGCTAAAACGGTCACGATGGAATCTATCGCCAATACCGTTGGGTGTTGACCCTTTAATATGTACGTTGGTGTTTTGAGAGATTGCAGCATCTACAGCTTCTTGACGTTCAACGAATGCCCATTCATCAAGGAAGTACATTGAAGTACGACCGCCACGACCAATGTTGTCACCGGCTTCACCTGTAATCGTTGCGCCATTGTCGGGATTCACAATACGCATGTAGTTATCATGATCACGCGATGAGAAGTTTTTAGGCTTCATCCAGTCTGGCATCTTGCTGAACATGTCGCGGAATTTATGCAGTAACGTTTTTGGGTCACCGCGTTTATCTACAAGTTCCTCTTTACGACTCCCCACACCACCCGCAAAGCCTTCAACAAATAACCATCGATGTAAAAAGAACCCGAGTACAACATAGCTCATCCCTTCATCACGAGACTTTTCAATTAAGCCGTGTGTTTGACTGCTCTCTCGATCAAGTAACCAGTGCACTAACTCAACCTGTTTAGGTCGAAGCACAAAAGGGATATTCGCAGGCAATCCAAAAGCCATACCACGCGGATCGTATGTCCAGATCCAGTTATTAAACCAATGTACCGGATCTTTACTGCACTTATAGATCTCTGCCTGTCTGCTTAGTTCGCTCTGCTCAATTACTGCTTTGTAGTAATAACGCCTTGTCATCTCAGCAATGACTTCGGGTAGGCGTGTGTTTATCGTCCACTCTTTGATTAGTGGCGCTATTTCTTCAAGTGCATAAGTCATAACTTGCCATTAATTGCCAAACGTGAAAGCTCTTGCGCGGTCATGCCTGCAAGTTGCTCGGGTGTGTATTGAGGCGGGTTATTGTTTGTATTTTCGGTTTTAATAGGTTGCCCATCCTTACCGGTAATTTCTTGACGATTAGTGTACTTACCACCCATTTCCTCGGCAGCTTGCTTGAGGATTTTTAAAGCCATCGCAGGACTTTTAGCCTTATTAATTAGTCTCTGGTACACCTCTAAGCGAACGGCTTGGTTTGCAATAGGGATATTCTGCGGTGCCTCAAGATAACTTTTGCGAGTATCTTCAAATTCTTTTTTTAAACTCTGGCTTAAATCTTTACCGATACGCTTAGTTGGATCATATGCCTCACACTGCTGACGACTCACATCAATGTTAAATTCTTCTTTGACGAGCACTACCGTTTCTTGTGGTGTATTGAATTGTGCAAGTGACCGCACTATATAGGTTTGCACCTCTTTTTTTAGTCTGGCCATAAATTCCAATCCGTCTAAGTACGTCTAAGAAGACGGGCAAAAAATTTAACCGATGACACAGTTCCCACAACACGCAGCAATATTAGTTTCTGAAACAAACGGCGCATTCTTGGCAATTTCCAAAAGCCGTTTTACAGATTCGTCTGCACCCCATCGTTTGGTCTCACCAAAGAACACTTCAACATCATGGCCGGCTAAGTAATGCTTAGGCAGACCAGTCATATCGCTATAAATGATTTCGCCGTCTTCATCGCGTTCAACGCCGATATGATATAGCTCATGCTCAATCAGCCGACAAAACTCACGATCTGAGGCCTGTTCACAAAATGCAGCATCAACTGTTATCAGATATTGAGGTACAAAACCGAACCAGTCCCGCATCTGTTGTTCCTGACGTGCTTTCTTCCAGCCACCCACGTTAAACATGACCTTTTCACATTGGCCCAGCACCATACGTTTTTTAGCTACGGCGGCAGATGAAGCCCAGGCGAATGTAAGGAACTCTTCATTGTCGTGAAGTAGATCAGCAATATGGTCGTGATCAGGATTGTGAAGTTCACCACCTAAAGTAAGCCAATTTGTAATGACCCACTCTTTAAGTTCTGGTGCAGGTGCCAAGCGAATGGCTTCCTCTTCCTCAGCCTGATCCATCAGCTCCGTCGGCGGGAATGGTCTGAACTGTTCCATAAGATGCCTTTAAATTTCTAAGCCAGGTAGTTGCACGGCCCATGTTGATATCATTGACTTCAAAACGCTGATAGCGGTAACCCATTTCTTCAGCATGGTCATAGCGATCCATACTCCAGGCTTTTGTGGCTAATTTACCTTTTCGACCACCAGACCAAGGCCCACCAGCAATTTCAATTAATGTGAGATAGCCAACCAGGTGCAAATCGAAACGCCAGTGCTTAGTACTTTTAAAATGAAAGTATTCTTCGTACTTAATCTCCATACGATCAAGAATTTCTTTCAATCGATCGAATGCTTCTAAATACTTGTCAGATGCTTTTGGTAATGGTCTTGTACGTGATTTCTTTTTTGGCGGGATTTTTTGAGTAAAAAGTTTATAGGACTTCTCATCCATACAAAGCCACACGTAAATTCTTAATGCGCTCTTTAAGTCGAATCATCACATTATCAATTGCGACCAATTCACTATGCCGCAAGCCTACACGGCTGAGGTTCTGATACTTAGACAGCTCAGCACTGCAAAATTCTAAGTCTTGTTTCGCTTGTACTTTGTCTGCCATGGGTACCACCAATAAGAAAAGAAAAACCCCACTCAAATCTCCAGAATTGAGCAGGGCCTTATATGCCGTAATATGTCCGGCTAATTCGTGTAATTGTCTCGACGCTTTCCACACTTGCGACACTCTACCTGAATAAAAATATCAGACTCGTAATCGTAGTGATGAAAGCAGAATAGGCGTTTTAAGAAAGTAAGCATGATTTACTCCTGGACAATCAAGCAATCATGTCGCAAGAAATGTCAGTTACTTTTACTTATAAAACATAAATTTATGATATTTATTTCCGAAATAATGTCAGCGATTTTGTCGAACTAAGCAAGATTTCTTCCTGGCTAAGCAAGCAACGATCAAGCAAATACCAGTCCTCTATTTGTAGTTTTAAAGGCCTCGAATTCGAGGGGTTTAGAATCTGGCACGCCATGTAGGATTCGAACCCACAACCATTGGTATAGAAAACCCATGCTCTTTCCAGTTGAGCTAATGGCGCAAATAAAAACCAACTAAGAAGTAATTCTTCCTAGTTGGCTTAGTAGTGTGTGCTTAATGGCTCATAACTGACTGTGTTAATGGGTCGCCAATCCAAAGTAATACTCACCTTTTAAAACTAACAGGTGGCGGCATTAATTTAAAAACCACTAGAAATTAATGAAACCGCCATAATGCAAAAAGCCCACCTTTCGATGAGCCTTCTATCAGTAGTGCGACTTACTTACACTTCGCGCCACTATAACGCGAATTTAACAGATGCCTTGATCAAGGTCAAATACTATTCATTTTTCGTATGCGATAAACCCATATCGGCAATGCAGCGCAGCTAGACCACACTTCACATCAAACTTTGCATCCACGCCCGTTCGATTTTCATTGCACATCTGCGACCATGAGTTCCCATAAAAATATCGACAGATAATCGCATCCATCCACTCATCCATGATTTCGCTCTGGCCCTGCATATCCAGAATTAAGCGCTGGACTGCACGCGCTTCATTATCATTAATCTCACAGGCCACCCCAACTCTGGATAATTTTGGCTTTTCCTCTGACAACATGGAATCAGCAATAATTTGACGAGTCTTTCTCACACCCAACTTAAACTTGCGCTGCTTAACAACCGCCTGATCCATAGCAACAGCAATCGGATTGACGCTATTACCACACACACCAGATACGCTATTCATCCAAGCACCAAATTGATAAAGCCATTCTTCCAGTGAGTGCTTCGACCAATCTACCGCCTGCATAATATTTTGAACTTTCACTGCTGCATTCATCCTAAATCCCCTACCATCTTCTCTATCTGTTGTATCGCTAAACCTGATTTCACTTGCTCTGTGCTAAACCGTATTACCTGATAACCCATCATGGTTGCTGCGTTATATTTTTCCATATCCCCAATGTAGCCTTTGCCTCTTGTATGCCTACCACCACTCCAGATCCCACCTTCCACTTCAACCAATATTTTTTTACCCACTAAATGAAAATCTGCTTTCCACTTACGCTCTGGGTGAAACTTAAATTCCTGCTCAAAATCTATTTTTAAAGTCTTTAGTTCTCGGGCCAGTTTCGCCTCAAACTCATTCGGTACTTTTTCGCCTTTCACCTTAGGACGCTTGGAGCGCCCTTTCGGCTTGGTAGCTTTAACCATCTTCTTGTATTCAGCGATTGAGTAGCTGGTCATTCACCCCACATCCTCAACACAACGGCGCCAATTGCCATGAAAATAAACATCAAGGTTTTATTAAGGTCCTTCACGTATTCACCCCAAATAACTGTTTGGCTTTAGGTGTAAGGAAGTAGCGATATTCGTCATTACCACCCCCAACAAATCCAATAAGGCCAATTTGCACCAAGGTTTTTAAGTAGCGCTGTACCGATCTAATCGTCATGTATGGCAGTGCTTGATCTTTAATTTCCTTGGTTGTGGCGATTGATGTGTTTTTGATAACAAGCAATACATCGATGCCACGATTTAATGAGGCTGCCTTGTTGTGCCGATACGTTCTTTCGTTCATGCGGCACCCGCCTTACCGACCATAAAACTTGGTGGCACTGGTAATGACTGTTCGATTGGCCGCCACAGGTGTAAGCAATACGGGTGATTGTTCACATAGTCGCTTTTGGATGGGTGGTACTGGATTACACAATCATCCTCACCCCAAAATAGCGACTTGATAAAGCACATCTCCTCCCATGTTGGGCAGCGCGCTGGAAGCGAAACACTGACATGCTCCCAACCCATTTGATCACTAGCAATGACAGTGAAAACACATTTCTTGGTCTTCACCCAAAATGCACCATTGTTTCCGTAGCTCTCATTGCTCGCCAATGGTCCTGATTTAATTCTGTATTTCTCTGGAACAGTAAAACTCACACCCCACCCCCTACTCGCAATCCATAGGTGGATTTGAAAATTGAAAAAATCTCAATAACACTTAAATCAGGGCTTCTTTTCCACACTTGCTCAACATGAAATCCCATCCATGAATCATCCTTGACCTCAACGTAGTCAATCAGTGTGTCCTGAACCAAGCCAGTCAAATATGAAAATGGCTCAATCTCATCAACCCATGACTCCTCTCTGGTTTCGGTGTGGACATACATAATCCAGTCGTTACTCCAAAGATCAAAATCCTCTAGCTCACACCAGCCGCAATCAATTAGTGCGAGCATTGCTTTCTTATTTAGCTTCTTAATCTGACGTTTCTTCACACCCCACCCCCTGCGCTTTGCTCATACTTCAACTTCATCGCATTCATCATCGCCATCGGCAAAGACATGCCCGCTTCTTGAAATTCCTTCACCTTGCTTTCCACCCAAGATTTTTCCTCTGGTGTCGGCTCAGGTAGCCATGATTTAAGTTTAGGCGCTGCCTTGGATGTACCAATCATCTTCGGTGGCACATACCACTCTTGCTGACGACCTTGCATCTGAGCTTTGGCCAGATAGGTCTCATAGATCGACTTGAACTGTTTGAAAGCCTCCTTCATGCTTCCCTGCTCAACCAGCCAGTAAACCGAGTCCCATGCTTTTTTGGTCAAGGTAGTGACTTTCAATTTCCCTTCCAGCAACTCAAGCTCTGATTGGTTTGAATAATCACAAGCACGCTGCCAAGCCTCTGTTGCCGTCCACCAGCTGCCAGACATGCACCAAGTTTTGAAATCAGAAAGTGTTGGGCAGAAATCACCTGATCCGGCTTTTGCATTCAACTGAGCCATGCCCTTTTGAAATTGCTCATCACTCAACATTGCCAAAGCACCGTTGATGATATTCAGAATGCGATTCAGGTCAGTCATGCCGTTAAATTGGCTAATGAACTTGTGTCCATACATCACTTGCATGATGTCGTAGTATTCGCGTGCCTTGTCTAAGGCGATCCCGTTATGCACGACCCACCTCCTCAATCAGTAATGGCTTTTTTGGTTCACCAACATCAATCACCTGTCCCTGCTGTTGATCTAACTGCATACGTTGTTCAGCAAGAATCTGAGCTGTGGTTTTAGTGATGGATTGTTGTTTTTGAGGTTGATCCTGATTACGCATAATCCATTGAACAAATTTCACTAGCGCTTTGTTATCAACCATGGGTTGGTTTGCGTAGTACAACTCGAACTGTGGTTGCAGTTGATCAATGTATTTCTGGTCAACTGGTTTACGGCCAGACTTCAATAAATTCGCGTTCACATAATCCAGGTCGAATGTATATATATATTGGTTACTGGTTATTGGTTCATGGTTATTGGTTAGTGGTTTATGGTTAGGTGACGGTTCGTGCTTTTCTTCACACGCTTCGTGCACGTTTCGTGACGGTTCGTGCTTAGATTTGCGTTTTGCTTCACGATCTTTGGCGATTCGTGCATTTGTTTCAGCTTTAGCTTTATATGAATCAAGTTCATCTTGAATGCGTTTTTGAACATAACGATCACCATCAAGAGTGAAAAATTTAGATAAAACGAACTTAATCGCAGCCACTTCCGCATCATCACGCGCCCATGCCCAGTCCAATGCTTCTTCTAAAGTCGGGAATGTTTCACGATCGTAAATCGCATCCATGAGTAAGGTATAAGCACCATGCTCAAGCATGGATAGGCGCCCTGCTTTTTTGGCATAATCACCTATGTTGCGTTTGTAGTAATGCATTACGCCACACCTCTTAAATTAAACTTAGCCAACTCCCCAGCAACCCACTCGACACCTTTTGGTGTGAACAAGGCGTGATTAAATGCGTGACCTGAATCACTTACGCCTGTTTTGACATGGAATCGCTTTGCATCTACATGGTTTTGGTATGCAGTCCACTCACCATTGAGTAAATACATGATTTTGTTTTCAACCAAAAAACTGCGGAAGGTGTTTTCTTTGACTTGCAGTAGCTTTGCAACTTGGCGGAATGTCTTATTTCCATTCCCTGCAACGTATTTATCCACGAATGCAACTTTTGGAGCTGCGAGTTCTAATTGGTAAATAGCAGCCTGTTTTTGCTTTTCTTCTTCAATCCATTTTTTGGCGCGTTCGATTGGGTCGTCGATTGCGTAGGATGGTAGGTTTTGCGCTGCAATATGGTTTTCCATTGCAGTCATGCGGTCAAAAATTTGAGCCTGCAATTCATAGCTATATGACATAGCCATTAGACAAGCTTCGCGTTTTGGGAAGCGATAACAAGGTAGTGTTCGGCCAGTTGTGTCTGTATACACTGAACGAAATTTTTCGCTCAGCTCCCACCCTAAAACTTTTGGCACTTTTGCCATGAAATCAGCATGGCGAAGCTGAACTGGCTTTTCGTCAAACTTTCGGCTGTCGTTGATATAGTCAACAAGCTCAAGCGATACCATGGTCACTTGGTCTGTGTTATTATCATTTTGAATTTGTGCTAACATATTCACTGTTCATTTCCCTCTAGGTTTTGAATATCAAGCTCAGTGGTTGCACCCACTGGGCTTTCTTTTTGGTGTACCAAAGTGCCCGAAGTACACTTTGACCGATTACGCGCTCTTGCCATACGCTCATACTTAGCATCTTCAGCTAGTAGGGCTTTCGCTATGACCTCACGCACCCAGTTACACGAATCCTGCTCATTGGTTTCGCTAGCAATAGCGATTGCATCAAGCATTTCATGTGTAAATTTGATGGTTTTCGGAACGGTGTATTTCCCGCCCAAATATCCTTTTTCGATTGCTTCTTTCAAATCATCGACTCCCATGTTTAGCTCACTTTTTCCCTTCTTTGCTTGTCGTTCATGCGGTACTGGCGAAGCTCAAGTGCGTCCTGAACGTGTTGAGGAACAACGCCACCCCACAAATAAATTGTTTGTCGTGAGCCAGTTCTTAA
Organism: Acinetobacter sp. YH12255; assembly: GCF_013417355.1. Lineage (NCBI taxonomy): Bacteria > Pseudomonadati > Pseudomonadota > Gammaproteobacteria > Moraxellales > Moraxellaceae > Acinetobacter > Acinetobacter sp. YH12255. The sequence continues at coordinate 51,902 of NZ_VPEC01000010.1, read as the reverse complement.
AATTCCAATTTTTGCCAATGCTTCAGCTAACTTTTGATCTGAATCGGCATCGAAGTGCTTTTTAAGAGAGGCTACGGAAGAAAAGTCCATAGTAAAAAACCCTTAACTAAAATGTTAAATATAATTTACCACACGTAAAATACATTTACAACGCCACTTGTTAAAATGTTTTTACATTGAGATGAGGGAATACCTTGTGAGTATTGGTCAGAGAATTTCAAAATTAATGCTTGATATGGATGTGAGTAATGCAAAGCTTGCTCGTATGATCGGTGTATCACGCCCAACCATAGGGAATTGGATAGAGGGTAAATCAGCACCAACTGGCGAAAATCTTACAAATCTAGCTAACGCACTCAAGGTAGACCCGAACTGGCTTATGTCGGGAAAAGAGTCGCAGGCGAGGTTTGATAACAATGTGGATATTTCCCAGAGAATACCTTTTGAAGGCCGTCCGGTTCCTGTTATTTCTTGGGTTGCTGCTGGCGCGTTTGATCCAATTCAGACTGTTTTAAAGGATGCAGAAATCGACGAATACCTGCCGCCAATCAAGGAGTGTGGGAAAAATGGCTATGGATTGGTAGTGACTGGCATCTCAATGTCTCCAAAGTTTGAGCCTGAAGATCGCATTTATGTAAATCCTGATTTTCAAGTTAGTGATTTAAAGACTGGGGATTTGGTTATTGTTTCTTGCACTGGGGATAATGAGGCCACCTTTAAGCAGCTTATTATCGAAGGTACAACCAAATACCTGAAGCCATTAAACCCGAAGTGGGATGAGCAAATTATTAAGCTGACAGAAGATTGTCGCTTAGTTGGTAAGGTTGTTGGCTTATATCGAAAGATTTAAAAAACACAGCAATCACACCCGCTTATATGGCGGGTTTTCTTTTGTCTAAAAAAAATAAAATCAAAATGATGTTAAATTTATTTTACCGAATCACTTTACAACTTGTTAAATCTATTTTACTATTGATCTCGTAAACAACAAAAAGCCCCGGCGGTCTGGAAAACAGCGGGGCTTGCATATAGCGAGGTCATTATGACAACTAAATCCAATATTCTCAAGTCTGCATTCATTGCAGCATCAATCAGCGCGGGGATAGCAGTAGCTTACGCTTTCCAGCCTGCCAAAGTGGCTGATGATAATCCTCAAGTGGTTATCACCGCTCAAAAATATGAAGTGCTTAAACTTACTTGCAATGAAACCTGTGTCGCTACTGTCAAAGCTGACGATTACAGCATCTATGTTGAGTATGCCTTGGACGATGCCTCAGTCGAGTTTCTGGACATTCTGAACGTGGTCCATTTTGACAAGACCATCAATGCCTATGTTGATCGTTATGAGATTGAAAAGATTAATGCTGCGATTGTTGGGGGTGTGAAGTGAATACTCAAGTAAATTTACAAAGCATCGAAGATGCTCGTCAAGAATGGTTGCAATCACGCCGTCTTGGTATTGGTGGTTCAGACGTTGCGGCAATCCTTGGTCTAAGCAAGTACAGCTCACCGTACCAGCTCTGGCTTGATAAGACTGGCCGATCTGAACTAGAAGATAGCACCAGCGAGCCAGCCTATTGGGGCAACATGCTTGAAGACATCGTGGCTAAAGAATATGCCAAGCGTAACGGCGTAAAGGTACAGCGTGTTAATGCAACGATTGCTCACCCTGAACATGACTGGATGCGTGCCAATATTGACCGTGCCATTATCAATCCAGAGATTTCAGGCAATGTGCGGATCAAAGATGGAAAGCTGACCACTGACCGCATTCTAGAATGCAAGACAGCGAACCAGTACCTAGCGAAGCTGTGGGGTGATGAGCAATCGGAACAGGTGCCAGATTATTACCTGACGCAAGTGCAGTGGTATATGGGCATTACAGGTGCTTCGATGTGTGGCCTTGGTGTGCTAATCGGTGGGCAGAAATTCCGTAGCTATCAGGTCGCATTCGATCCTGAGCTGTTTGAAATGCTCACAGATGAATGCTCAAAGTTCTGGAATGAGCATGTTCAGGCAGACGTACCACCAGAGCCAACCACGTTTGATGATGTTCTGCATCGCTGGTCTACTCACAATCCTGATCAAGCAGTTCAGGCAGATGATGAGCTTGCCAATCTGGTCGCTGAGTACAAGGACCTAAACGCCACGATCAAAGAAGCCAGTGGTGAGTTAGATGCCCTCAAGCTACAAATCTGCACCCGCATGGAAGATGCGGAGATGATTATTGCTGAGGAAAAGCGTCTAGCAACATTCAAATACCAAGAACGCAACACCCTAGATAGCAAAGCGCTAAAAGCAGCTCACCCAGACATTTACGAACAATTTGTGAAGACTTCTAGCACTCGTGTTTTGCGGATTGGTTGAGGTGGGTATGGGTCAAATGACGATAAAGAAAGTCACCACAAAATTAACTTATGACAGTAAAGAGGCATTCATATCCCTACTGCTGGATCAGGGCGGTAGTGGTAGGGAAATTTACGGCATAGATACAGATGATGGTCGTGAAGTTTATTTGTATGCGGAAGAAATAGAGGCAGCATACCAAATGCTTCAAAAACTTAAAGAATTAAATTCAAAGGATTAATACCATGAACTCAATTGCTAAAGCTCCAACAAACCAAGCTGTAAATTTTCTAACTCCGAACAACCTCCAAGAAGCAATGCAAATTGCAGAGCTTTTGGCTGGCTCCGACATCGTGCCGAAGGACTACCAGCGCAAGCCTGGCAACATCCTTGTTGCTATGCAATGGGGTGCTGAAATTGGCTTACAGCCATTACAAGCTATGCAAAACATTGCTGTGATTAATGGTCGCCCTTCTATCTGGGGCGATGCAATGCTTGCCCTTGTTCGTGGATCTGGTCTGCTCGATTTCATCCGCGAGGAGATTTCCGAAGATGGTCAAAAAGCCACTGTAACTGTGAAGCGGAAAAATGAAGAACCAGTTGCTTCAGTATTCACAATGGAGGATGCGAAAAAGGCAGGTCTATCAGGTAAACAAGGGCCTTGGACGCAGTATCCAAAGCGCATGTTGAAGCTACGTGCACGTTCCTATGCTCTGCGTGATGTGTTCCCGGATGTCCTTAAGGGCATGGCAATTGCCGAGGAGGAGAAAGATAAGGAAATTGACATTACTCCCACTGCACCAGAAACCAGTACAACGAAGGCAAATAGCGGATCGTCATCGCTGAAAGCGCGCATGGCCAAAAAGAAAGATGCTGTCGAGTCGGTTGCTACAGAAATTGACCTGACCCCGTACTACCAGCGTATTGATAACGCCACCCCTCTTGAGGAACTCGATCAGATCGGTGCTGACATTGCTGAGTTGAATTTAGGTGAGCCAGCTAAGTCTGAAATCGGTGAAGTATTTAAAGCTAAGCGTAAAGAGCTAAAGGCCGCTCAGGCTTTTCCTGCTGAATCCGTTCAGGCGGTAATTGAGGAAATTGGCAACACTGCCGATCTGGAAGCACTTAACGCCATCATGGCTTCACGCTTTGAGCCTTTTACGGCTCAGATGACTGAGGGTCAGCTCCATGAAATCAACTCAGCGTATGAAGCACAAGAAGCGGCGCTAACGCCATGAGTTACCCCTACTCTTCAATGACCCGCGTGCTGCTTGTGCAGCACAAGGGTCGGGTTAGAACTTACCGCAATATCAACCTATTTGGTATTGATGATTGCCTGCAAAATTTTGCGAACACTTGGGGATACAGATGATCTTCAGAATTAAAAAGAAACATAAAGTCGGTTTCAAGCTTTGGTTAGAAAAATTGGGCTATACCAAAAATGAGCTTACAGATGGTAGTTCTACATTTTCAGGCAAAGGCACACGCAAGACGTTGAGTTACGTGCTCTTAAAGAAAGATTTAACAGGTAATGCGGCATGTCAGGTGCTATTCGATGAATATGAAGAACACCTGGATAACCCTGATTATTTAGATGTGAAGGTGGCGTGATGGATATTCAGAAAGAAAAAATTGCTCATGAAAAACACCTGCTTTCACAAGGTGTGGGTTTCAAATATTTGCCGAATATTCAATATAACGAATTGGAAAATGTTTATGAGCTAATTGAATGGGATGAGGAATATAGCGAAGCCCTGAATGAAATTAATTCAAGCTGGTGCACATGGCAAGCAGCCAAAGCCCAAGCGGTGCCGGAAGGGTTTGTTTTGGTGTCAAAGGATACGCTGAATAAAGCACTCAATCCCAATGATTATGATGAAGCTGTTTGTTCTGCAAATGAGCTTTTAGCAGTAATCGAAGCACAGGAGCCAGCCAATGACTGATTTCAACAAGATAAAAATCGAACTAAAGCTGTCAATCGGTTTTCCTGTAGCTAATCGCGAGGAAGAGACTTTTCTAAGTGAGCATATTTCTGAGGAAGAGTGGGATAAATTGGGATTCTTTGAAAAAGACGAATTTATTCAAAATGAAATTCTTCGCGAATGGGCATACGACTATATAGAAATGTCGGCATACATTGAGGATGAAGCCAATGACTGAAATTCAACAAACAAATGTCGACAAAGAATTAGAGATCGATAAGCAAGTAAACCTGATGGATCAATTCATTGAAAGCGGTGAATTTGATAAGGCTTTTAAAGATGTGTTTGGGTTGCCGAGTGGTGTGGTGAAGTCTTTGGGAGAGGTGTCATGAATCTAATTGAACGGTTGGGCGGGTATGAAAAAGCGAAGCGTGAGCTTCAGTTAAAAGAACAAAACTCCATTCTTCAATGCTGTGCATCTGTGACTACTAGCATGATTCGCAGCGCAATGCTCGAATACCGCCGTGAACACAAGATGTATGAGGTTGGTGATAAATACGTCATGCTTAAGCTTTGGCATGATGACTTAATGACTGTTGAAGATGGTGAAATGGATGGGCCGTGGTGGAATGAAAGGATTATCCGTCATGCCACTGATGTAGAAATCGAAGCAGGTAAAAGATTGGAGGTGAGTCAATGACAGCAATGGTAAATATGGGTAACCTGGTTGTTGCCCTGCCACCTTCAGACATTTGGTTGACAGATGATCAGGCGGCAGAATTTTTAGGATATGGTGGTGTGTATTTCAAATCATCCATTATTTGCTTAAAAGGTTTTCCAAAACCAAGATACATTACAGAAACCACAAAAGGTCGAAGATGGAATTTAAAAAAATTATCTGACTGGCTAGAAAGTAGGCCGGAAGATTTAAAAAAAGCAGTAGGCAGACCCCGCAAAATATAGCGGGGTTTTTCTTGATTAAAATATGGATTACGCCAGAATTACGCCAAAGGTATTACAAGTTATTGATTTTATAGATAGTAGTGGTGCGCTCAGCGGGACTCGAACCCACGCCACAGGCTTCGGAGACCTGTACTCTATCCAGTTGAGCTATGAGCGCGCGATGCACATCATAACAAAAAAAATCATAAGGTAAAGCAACTATCTATAACTTCGTCATTTTATGCTTAGACTTTATACAATGTTCCAAAACAGCAACACAGAATTCCATGTGAATCACTTGGCTTATTTTCCAAGATCACTCACAATATCTCAACTTTTCACCATTTGAGATATTCATGACTGATGCACTGATCTTAAGAGATGTGTCAAAGACCTATCGCAATGGCTTTCAGGCATTAAAAGGAATCAACTTAAATGTACCAGAAGGTGAGTTTTATGCACTTCTGGGGCCAAATGGCGCCGGAAAATCCACCACCATCGGTATTATCAGTTCATTAACAAAAAAAACCGCCGGCACAGTCGAAATTTTTGGTCATAACCTGGATACCCATCCCTCCCAAGCCAAACAGTGTTTAGGTGTGGTTCCTCAGGAATTTAACTTCGCCCAGTTTGAAAAAACTTTCGACATTCTGGTGACGCAAGCCGGCTATTACGGTATTCCTAAAAAAATTGCACAGCAACGGGCTGAACTCTATCTGACCAAGCTGGGCCTATGGGAAAAACGTGCAACGCAGGCGCGTATGCTGTCGGGCGGTATGAAACGTCGCTTGATGATTGCACGTGCCATGATGCATGAACCGAAACTTTTGATTCTGGATGAGCCAACTGCGGGTGTCGACATCGAATTACGTCGTTCAATGTGGGAGTTTTTGAACGAGATGAATGAGCAAGGGACATCCATCATTCTCACCACCCACTATTTAGAAGAAGCCGAAATGCTGTGTCGCCGCATTGCGATTATCGATCGTGGTGTGATTAAAGAAGACACCAGCATGAAGAGCTTCCTAAGTCAGCTGAATGAAGAATCCTTTATTTTTGATCTTGCAGCACCGATTGAACCTTTGCATCTGGAGATTATCGGGGTACGTTTTAATTTAATCGACCCGATGACCTTAGAAATTACCATGGACAAGGCACATAGCATGAATGATCTGTTCCAGCTATTGGAATCACAGAATATTCAGGTACGCAGTATGCGTAACAAATCCAATCGTCTGGAAGAGCTTTTTGTCAAAATGGTCGAAAAAAATCTGGATGGAGCTGCGCAATGAACATTAATCAACTCAGCGTAGCTTTATATACCATTGTATATAAAGAAGTCCGCCGTTTTATGCGGATCTGGCCGCAAACCTTGTTACCACCTGCCATCACCATGAGCTTGTATTTCGTGATTTTCGGCAATCTGATCGGTTCGCGGATTGGAGACATGGGCGGCTATAGCTATATGGAGTTCATTGTGCCCGGTCTGATCATGATGGCCGTGATTACCAACAGCTATGCCAACGTCTCTTCCAGTTTTTTCAGTTCAAAATTTCAAAAGAGTATTGAAGAGCTGGTCATGAGTCCGGTACCGATGCATGCCATTCTTTGGGGACATGTGCTGGGCGGTGTGATTCGTGGAGTACTGGTGGCGATTATTGTTAGTGCCGTAAGTTTGTTTTTTGCGGATCTATACATTACCAACTGGTTTGTGACGATTTATACCGTATTGATTACCTCCCTGCTGTTTTCTTTGGGTGGTTTTATCAATGCCGTCTATGCCAAATCTTTTGATGATATTTCGATTATCCCGACCTTTGTTTTAACGCCACTGACTTATTTAGGCGGTGTGTTTTATGCAATTTCTGCCTTAAGTCCATTCTGGCAAAATTTATCTTTGATCAACCCTGTGGTGTATATGGTCAATGCCTTCCGCTATGGCATTTTAGGACATAGCGATGTCAATGTAACTGTTTCACTTGCAGTGGTCACCTTATGTTGCGGCCTGCTCTATGCATTGGCCTATCATTTACTCTCCCGTGGTTCAGGAATGCGTGAATAATGAGTGTAGAACAATCTCTCCTTGGTAAAGACACCAATTACCCGACAGAATATCAGCCGGATGTTCTGTTTCCAATTTCGCGCGCGCCTGCCCGTGAACAATACGCACATGTTGAAGCGATTCAGCAAGGCACCGACTGGTGGCATGTTTTTGAAATTTCCTGGTTAAATTCAGCCGGTGTGCCGCAAGTCGCAATTGGACGGATCAGCCTGCCTGCTTCTTCGCCGAATCTGATTGAATCCAAATCACTCAAGCTCTACTTTAATAGTTTGAATTTTGCCAAATTTGAATCTCAAGCTGACTTTATCGCCACGGTGGAAAAAGATTTATCTGCTGCGGCTGGCGCAGAGATTACGTTAGATTTATTTCAGGTTGATGACTTGGAAGTTGCCAAGCCTGAAGGCATCTGCATTGATGAACTAATTCCGGAACGTCTGGAAAATCATCCTGATGCGAGTCTTTTGGCTCTGGATGCGAACCATACCGAAGAAGTTGAAATCCAGCTGTATTCACATTTATTAAGAAGTAACTGCCCAGTCACTGGACAACCGGATTGGGGTACAGTATTTATACGCTATCAGGGCAAAAAACCTTGTTATAAGAGTATTTTGGCTTATATTATTTCTTATCGTCAGCATAACGGTTTTCACGAACAATGCGTGGAGCAGATGTTTGCCGATCTCTGGCAACAACTGAAACCGGAAAAGCTGATGGTCTACGCAACCTATACACGCCGTGGTGGGTTGGATATCAACCCTTGCCGTGTATCGGATTTAACATGGATGCCTCGCCCTATTCGATTAGCGCGACAATAAAAACATTGAGGTTTAACAATGCCATTTTTTGGTTTTATTCCTTCTGCAGAGCTTTTAAATACAATTCAGACTGCACAACAAAATAAAAATTCAAATGAGCCGCTTTACCCACTCCGTGATAAAACCGCATTGATGATTAATGATGAAATTATTGATGCGATTCTCACGGAACTGGTGCGTCGTTTTCCTGCAAGTGATAAGCGCGATACTGCGGAAAAACTGGCGGGCTATATCAAGTCAACTGTGGCGGTATTGCTGAAACAGTTATTGAGTAAAGCGCCGAATGATGTGGTGAAGCAATCTATTGCTTTCTCTGAACGTAGTCTGTTTAAAGACCCTGAAGGACAAATCCGTATTGGTGAGTCGCTGGATGCCAATCTGGTGACCAATTTAAAACATCATTATGCGGAACTAAAAGCCGGTCAGAGTATCGACAAACAAATGTTTAGCAACCTGTATAAGCAGTTTGGTGAAGCGACGGTACGTCACTTTATGGTCGATTTTAATAAGACCTTAGATCTCGGCATGATCAAACGCAAGGCAGCAGATATTGGTGCTTCTGCTGTGATTAAGGCCATCAATATGGCTGCAGATAAAATCATTCTCAATCTGAGCAAGGATGAGCTTCGCGCCATGGCTGAATATCATGACACCTTGTTCTATACAGAATAGGTCTGCATAGAGTCATCTAAGAGTGATTTTTTGAAATTAGCCTGACTTCGGTCAGGCTTTTTTATGTTCAATGAAATAGCTTGTTACAGATAAGCAGCTCCACAAGGCAAACTGACGCAAAAATAGCCAGTCTTTCACTATTTTTGTATATGCATCTAGGTCTCTTAATCATCCGAATGTTATCTTTAATCTGGTTTTTACAGCCTCATGATTGAAAAAATTTCTTAATCTTTTTCATGGCATGATTCAAATAACATTGCCCGCAACTTATCAAAAATTGGAAATCGTACCAAGATGTTGAAATCGAATTTTTATAAAAAATTTAAACAGCTTTCAATCGCATTGACCGCATTCGGTCTCAGCAGTTTCAGTCTGGCCAACGATTTCCAATCTCATCCCTCTTATGCCAGTTTTAAACAGACTGCCATGCAAAATTATGGACTGAGTGCCCAGCAAGTCGATTCAGCCATGAACGGGGCGCGCAACCTGCCCAATATCATCAATATTATGAATCGTCCAGGTGAAAGCAAGCCTTGGTATTCTTATAAAACCAACTTTCTGGCTGAGTCGACCATTCAACGCGGTGTGCGCTTTAAACAGCAATATGCGGAAACGCTGAATCGCGCTGAACAGCAGTTTGGTGTACCACAGTCAATCATTCTCGGGATTTTAGGGGTAGAAACCGGCTTTGGTACCAATAAGGGTTCTTTTGTCACCCGTGATGCGCTGGCCACCTTAGGTTTTGGTTATGAGCGTCGTGCCCAGTATTTTCAAGATGAACTGGCGGCATTAATTGCCTGGTCTTATAAAGATGGCGTTTCAGCTTCTTCTATCGTCGGCTCTTATGCAGGTGCGGTCGGTTATCCACAATTCATGCCAAGTAATATTCCAAAATTCGGCGTGGACTACGATGGTAACGGACATATTGACCTGCGTAATTCAGCAGTAGATGCGATTGGCTCGATTGCCAACTATTTAGCCCAGCATGGCTGGCAGCGTAATCAACCGATTGCTTTTCCGGCCCGTTATAGTGGCTCGAACCCGGATGCGGTAATTGCCAAAGATCTGACTCAACCTAGCCCATATGGTGTGTTAAAAACACAAGGGATTAGCCCAATGAATCCTATTGTTCAAATTGACGATCTAGACTTGGTCAATGTAATTCAATTACAAGAAAATTATGGGCATATTTACTATATTACTTATCCAAATTTTCAAGTGATTACTACTTATAATCGCAGCCGAATGTATGCCACTGCATTGTGGTTATTAGGTACAGAAATTACTAGCCGTTAACATGAGAATTTAATATAAATTATTAAAGTCAACATTTTTATGAGTGATTATGAGCAAATATTGATCAATTTTAATATTGTGTTACAATATTGATCATATTTTAATCACTCATTGTTTATTTTAAGTTCTTTTTTAAACTATTTTAATTAAATACTAGACAGGATATTGCAGGCATGAATATTATCCATTTCGTTAAATGTAGTTGCATAAGTTAAATATCAGGCGTGTTTACATGGTTTTTCAGTTACTTATGAACAAATCCATGCGATATGCTGTTAGGAGTTGATTCGATGCATTCTTCAATTTTGAAGTATTTTATGGCTATTGCCACGATAGTCACACTGACGCAATCGCAGGCAGATATGGTTCCGTCATCTTCGTTTAATCACGAAAATGACAATTCGCGCCTTGCAACGCGTGTATTAAATAAAGAAGCTCAAAGCTTCAATTCAAATTTCACCAATTTGAACAGCCTTTCAATCACTGAGCGTTCTGGCGATAAAGTTCGCCGTGAAACCATTGCAGCGAAAATTGAAATTCCTGCAGAAGAGCCTTCAGTGATTGAAAAACTGAATACCGTGGCTTCTAATACTGTACGCAAGTTCAGTCAGACAGGTACAGCCTCTTGGTATGGTCGCCAGTTCCACGGCCGTAAAACTGCAAGCGGTGAAACCTTTGACATGAATGCAATGACTGCTGCTCATCGTAGCCTGCCATTGAACTGTTATATTCGTGTGACCAATAGAAATAATGGTAAAAGCGTAGTGGTTAAAGTCAATGACCGCGGCCCATTCCATGGTAACCGTGTCGTCGATTTATCTTATGGCGCAGCGAAGAAACTCGGCATTACCAATGCCGGTGTTGGCAATGTCAGTATTGAGCGTGTCGCTGGTCCAAATTCTTAAGATTTAACTTGCAATACATTTAACCAAAAGCCACAGTAATGTGGCTTTTTTATTAACTTCAAGTTATAGAAAAATGACAATCAATCTATAGTTCCTCTTATCTCCGGCTACCTGTCCATTACAGCTTGAATGTTGCAAATTCGCCAAATAAAATTCACGTTCTGGCACGATTAACTTTTGACCAAACCTAGATTCTGCTTTATATTTTCAGGCAAGCACAACGTATTCATGGAATGGAGCGAATAATGAAAACAATATCTGAATGGCTGGATGAATATAGTGACAGTCATCAAAACAAAACCAATAAGCTGATTCACTGGGTCTGCGTACCGACTATCTATTTTTCGATTATTGGCATTATTGCGCACTTTAGTGCTTTACTGACCGCCCTTCTGCTAGCTCTGGCTTTTATTTTCTATGCCCGACTAGATATTGTTTTGGCAGTTGCAATGGCTGCTTTAACATTGATCATGGCCTGGTTAATCTGGATTCTGCCAGTCGGTGCCGGTTTTTATGTTGGCCTATTTGTTTTTGCCTGGATTGGTCAGTTTTATGGCCACAAAGTGGAAGGCAAAAAGCCATCTTTCTTTAAAGACCTTCAATTCCTTCTTATTGGCCCGATTTGGTGCATGGATGCTTATTTAGCTAAAGTAGCACCTTCCTGGAAAAGTCGCCAGATACGAGACATGAAGAGCATTTAGCAGCATTCTTCATTTTTTCTAATGAGAAGAACCTTCTTGATAGGTTCTTCCTTGATGTTTTAACCGGCCATACACATGTTTTCGGGCACAATCATGATGCATCCAGTGCGCCACATCCCCCTTCTCGCTATTTATATTCACTATAAAATTCGACAATATCATCTTTTTGAATCGAACCAATGCCGGGTGCGGAATCGATATTATATGTCACCAATACAATTTGATCATTCAAGCATGAACTCTTAATAGCGTGATCCTTTATGATCATCACCTAACGTTGCAATCATTGTTCGATAAGATCGAACCCCAATAGCACCCTGATGATGTTGAAAAGCAGTCTAAATTTTATTGAGATCATCTTGAGACATAGCTTCAAAATGAGTGTCGGTGTGGCGACTTGGCTGACTTTGTGTTAAGGAGCTCCACTCAAACTGGTTTTGCTAGGTATCAACACAGATATACAGCAATCAATAAGCAATCATCGCCCCAATACCCATGTCGGTTTTATATGCGCTATTAATGATTTTCAATTCTTTAAATTTCGTTGATTTTATCACGCGTACTTTCTAAGCAAACTCGCATTTTCCAAGAAAAACTACCGCTTTCGACTTATTGTATTTTTATGCAGATATAAAAAAAGCCCCACAAAGTGGAGCTTCTTTATAATTCGTTACCGAATTATTGAGCAGCAGCCTGAGCAGCAGCAACTTCTTCTGCGAAACTCATTTCAGCTTTCTTCTCGATACCTTCACCAACTTCGAAACGAACGAATTCAGCTACAGTAGTACCTGTTGCTTTAAGAACGTCAGCAACTTTCTTGTCGTTGTCGATTACGTACATTTGACGCTCAAGAACAACTTCGTTCAAGTATTTCTCAACAGAACCCACAACCATCTTCTCAACGATGTTTGCTGGCTTGCCAGATTCAAGTGCTTTCGCTTCAGCAATTTCTTTCTCTTTCGCGATAAGCTCAGCAGAAACGCCTTCAGCATTTACAGCGACTGGGTTGAACGCAGCAACGTGCATTGCCAAGCCTTTACCAGTTGCTTCATCACCAGTATAAGAAACAACAACACCGATACGAAGACCGTGTTTGTAAACTGCAAGGTTAGCACCTTCAACAATTTTCGCACGACGTACTTGGATGTTTTCACCGATTTTTTGAACAAGAGCGATACGCGCTTCTTCTACAGTTGCACCATCTTCTAGTTTCAATTCAGCGATTTGAGCAGGATCAGTTACGTTTGCAGCAAGTGCAGCAGCCGCAACTTTCGCAGAGAAACCAGCAAAGTTTTCATCTTTTGCAACGAAGTCAGTCTGGCAGTTTACTTCTAAAAGAAGTGCTTTGTTGCCTTCTTGAGCAATCGTGATCGCGCCATCAGCAGCGATGTTACCCGCTTTTTTAGCAGCTTTCGCTTGACCAGATTTACGTAGGTTATCGATCGCTAATTCAACGTCGCCGCCCGCCTCTGTCAAAGCTTTTTTACATTCCATCATTGCAAGACCAGTACGATCGCGCAATTCTTTAACCATGCTTGCTGTAACTGCAGTCATGTTTATCTCCTAAATTCGGTAGAAAATGAATTCTTTTTAGAACAGAAACGGCCCAGAGGAGTTCTCATGGGCCGCCTGCATACATAACGCTTACTTTGCCACCATCACATGTCGCAAAAATGACAAGCTTGCGTCAAACGCATTAAGCCTCAGAAGCTGGAGCTTCTTCTGCTTTAGCTTGTGCATTCGCTTGTGATTGAGCATATTCTTTACCAGCAAGAATCGCATCAGCCATAGCAGAAGCATACAGTGTTACTGCACGGATCGCATCATCGTTACCCGGAATAACGTAATCTACGTTGTCTGGGTTAGAGTTTGTATCAACGATACCGATTACAGGAATACCAAGGTTCTTTGCTTCTTTGATTGCAATTGCTTCGTGATCAACGTCGATTACGAATAATGCGTCAGGTAAACCACCCATGTTTTTCACGCCGCCAAGACCGCGTTCAAGTTTTTCCATCTCACGAGTACGTTCTAAAGCTTCACGTTTAGTTAGCTTAAGGAAAGTACCGTCTTGAGATTGAGTTTGAAGGTCTTTTAGACGGTTGATAGATTGGCGAAGTGTTTTCCAGTTCGTCAACATACCACCTAACCAGCGGTGATCAACATATGGTTGACCAGCACGTTGCGCTTGTTCACGGATGATTGCAGAAGCTGCGCGCTTAGTACCAACAAACAAAACTTTGTTCTTTTTGCTCGCCAAGTTGTTAGCAAAGTTCAAAGCATCATTTAACGCAGGAACAGTGTGCTCAAGGTTGATGATGTGAATTTTGTTACGCGCACCAAAGATGTAATCGCGCATTTTTGGGTTCCAAAAACGTGTTTGGTGACCAAAGTGTGCGCCTGCTTGTAGAAGGTCGCGCATGCCTACGTTGTAATCTGCCATTTTCTTTACCTTAAAGTTTGGGTTAGGCCTCCATATACCCGCATTCTCCACCCAAGGGATTGCTGTCATTTTATCAGTGGTTGCGACAGAGGACATTTTTTAGCGATACAAGGCATGAATAGTGAGATTTAACATTCTAAATAAACTATTCATAACGCAGTAGCGTCAAAAAACGTCCCTATCCCGAAGGGTTGTAGCTAAAATCCCCTCATACTTCGTTATGAAACTCGATAAGGGAATACCATTACCATCGTTTCATGCCTCGCATGACGAAATTTTAGCTGACAACGCAACTCACATATAAAGTGACAACAATCCCTAGAAGCACCCAGAGTAATGTGTCGATATATGTGCGGATTTTTTGCCCCATCGCACAAAGCCCGTGAAATTTATTCACGAAAAAGCATTTGATAAAATGGGCGGCTATTTATACCATAGTCACACACAAATTTCCAAAAGTTTTTAGAGATCATGAACAACACTTACCAAGCGCCACGTCGACTTATCAAAACCCCTGACGAAATTGAAAAAATGCGTGTGGCAGGGCGACTGGCGGCAGAAGTATTGGATATGATCAAACCGCATATTGTTCCAGGTGTTACTACGCTAGAACTTGATACGATTTGTCATGACTATATTGTTAACCAACAACAAGCCATTCCAGCCTGCTTAGGTTATGGTGCAGCACCAGGTCGGCCTGCTTTCCAGCATGTGATTTGCACTTCTGTGAATCATGTGGTGTGTCACGGCATTCCATCGGATAGTAAAAAGTTGAAAAAAGGTGACATTCTGAATATCGATGTCACTGTGATTAAAGATGGCTATCATGGAGATACCAACATGATGTACATCGTCGGTGGTGAAACGTCTATTCTTGCTAACCGTCTATGTAAAGTAGCGCAAGAAGCCATGTACCGGGGTATTGAAACTGTAAAACCAGGGTCAACCATTGGCGATATTGGCCACGTGATTCAAAAATATGTCGAATCTGAACGTTTTGGTGTGGTACGTGAATATTGTGGTCATGGAATTGGCACGACTTTCCATGACGAACCGCAAGTATTGCATTACGGCCAGCCAGATACCGGGATGATTTTAGAAGAAGGCATGACTTTTACCATTGAGCCTATGGTGAATGGTGGCGACTGGAAAACCAAATTACTGGGTGATAAATGGACGGTGGTCACCAAAGACCATTCATTGTCAGCACAATATGAACATACCCTGCTCGTCACTAAAACAGGGGTTGAAATCTTAACCGCGCGTCCGGATGAAGATCTGTCACGCTTTAATAAATAAGTACCAAGACAACACCACAAAATGGTCACTATAAAGTGGCCATTTTTAGTTTATATTGACTGGCTTATGGGGGTTTACTGGATAACTCAAGCCTTTTAACTGTTGTCCCTTGGCATCGGAGTTCAAGATAAAGCTCTGCAAGTACACCATTTTTTCCTCAAAGTTTTCCAAATTCTTTTGCCCCATGCCTCGCATTTTAAGCTAAGATAATGTGCTTTTTATTTTTTAATCCCTATAAGAAGGAATACTGCCGTGGACGTACGTCTCTCTGATCGTGTAAATGCCATCAAACCGTCCCCAACGCTTGCTGTGACCAACAAAGCTGCTGAATTAAAAGCTGCAGGTCATAATGTTATTGGTTTGGGCGCAGGTGAGCCAGATTTTGATACACCGCAACACATCAAAGATGCAGCAATTGCAGCGATTAACAACGGTTTCACCAAATACACCGCTGTTGACGGTACGCCAGGTCTTAAAAAAGCCATTATTGCTAAATTGAAACGTGACAATAACCTAGACTACGCAGCAAACCAGATTCTGGTTTCTTGTGGTGGTAAACAATCATTCTTTAACCTGTCTTTGGCTTTGTTGAACAAAGGTGATGAAGTTATCATTCCTGCACCTTTCTGGGTCAGCTACCCGGATATGGTGATCATCGCTGAAGGCGTACCTGTGATTGTGAAATGTGGTGAAGAACAGCGTTTCAAAATCACACCTGAACAACTAGAAGCTGCGATCACTGACAAAACACGTTTAGTGGTATTGAACAGTCCCTCTAACCCGACTGGCATGATCTACACCAAAGAAGAACTTCTTGCTTTGGCTGAGGTACTGCGTAAATACCCTGAAGTATTCATCGCGTCTGATGACATGTATGAACCGATTCGTTGGGAAGATGAGTTCTATAACATCGCCACTGTTGCACCAGACCTGTATGACCGCACAATCGTGTTAAACGGTGTATCTAAAGCCTATGCAATGACTGGCTGGCGTATTGGCTATGCAGCGGGCCCTACTAAACTGATCGGTGCGATGAAAAAAATCCAGTCACAATCCACTTCAAATCCAACTTCAATTTCACAAGTTGCTGCCGAAGCTGCATTGAATGGTCCACAAGATGTACTTGAGCCAATGATTGAAGCATTCAAACGTCGTCATGACCTGGTTGTGAAAGGCTTGAATGACATCAATGGTATTTCTTGCTTACCTGCGGATGGTGCATTCTATGCATACGCAAACATCAAGCCGTTGATTCGTGCCAAAGGTTTGAAATCTTGCACAGAATTCTCTGCTTGGTTACTGGAAGAAACTGGCGTTGCCGTTGTTCCTGGCGATGCATTCGGTCTAGGCGGTTTCATGCGTATTTCTTATGCAACTGCAGATGAAGTGTTGGTTGATGCACTTGCGCGTATCAAGAAAGCTGCTGATTCAATCGAAGGCGTTGACGCTGCGATTGCTTCAATCGAAGCTGAAAAAGCGGCACAATAATCAACTCGCTTGATTTAGAAAACCCGCGTTGATCGCGGGTTTTTTTATGCCATTCCAAGATGCTTTTGATAACGTATTTTAAGCAGATCAAACAAATGATCGCAGCCAAAGTGTATGCCACACATAGCATTGAAAAAAATAAATATTTTAACCACAATAACTTTTAACCATCTAATATAACTATTGCTATGAGCAACATTACATCAAAATATGTCACTTGCTATTATTGATGTTTCACTTTTAAATAAAATCGAAACAGCTAAAGAATAATCACAGGAAAAGCAGAATGAATCCAAAAGAAATGAACGGTTTGGCCTTATTACAAGCGATGCGAGATGGGAAAATTCCCGCTCCAAGCATTAGCGAAACCATGTCGATGCAACCTGCCGTTATCCAAAGCGGATACGTAGAATTTAAAGTCAAAGCCGATCACCGGCATTTAAATCCGCTTGGTGGCGTGCATGGTGGTTTTGCAGCAACTGTTTTAGACACGGTGACAGGCTGTGCGATTCATACTTTACTCGAAGCAGGGGTCGGTTATGGCACGATTGATCTGAATGTTAAAATGTGCCGACCGATTCCTCGAGACCAGCAGCTTAAAGCGACCGGACAATCAATTAACCTCAGTAAAAATCTGGGTATTGCTGAAGGTCGGATTCTGGATGAAGAAGGCCGTTTATATGCCCATGCCACTGCGACCTGTATGATTATTCGCCCTGAATAACCAGGAGAACCTATGGCCAGCATTCAATCGATGACCTAAGCAATATTGCCCTTCGTCTGTCCGGCTTGAACACAGGCGATCTGTGGTCGGCTTAAGCCCTGAAACTCAAAATAATGCTTGGACACATTGGCCAGCTCTACATCTTGTATTTGCGCTGTCGATGCCTGCCAAGCTTTGGATTGATTGGTACCGGTCAAAAGATTACCTGAAATGGCATAGATATATAATTCTTTGCTTTGCTCTTTCAGATAATCGGCATTCAAAAACACTTCAAAGCTAAATTGACGTTCAGTTTCTACCAACCATTTTTCTGCAAACCACAATTGCAGCAAATCACCTAGATACAAGGACTGTTGCGCCAAGGGCCATAGCTTGATATGAGCATCTGTAACAGGAATATAATACTGTGCTGGATCTGCAATAACCTGCAGATAGTTTTCTTGATAATAAGTGAGTTGAGAGAAAATTTGAGGGATGCTGAGCGTATTCATTCGCTGTCTCCGGTTTAGCCATTTTTGTGCTGGCAAGTAGGTTTAAATCCACACTGTTTGACCATTTGGTCAAACGACTTTATGGTTTTAATCTAGCAAGTGAAATTTATTCTGACAAGTATTTTTCGTAAAATTTATGCAATTGTCTAAATTAAAAACAGACAGGCTGAATTTGTTATAAATATGACAGTTTTTGCTTGACCCCTGTCAAAATCCCTCTATAATCGCTTTCAGATTCTCCAATAGCTCAGTCGGTAGAGCGACGGACTGTTAATCCGCAGGTCCCTGGTTCGAGCCCAGGTTGGAGAGCCAAATACTAAAAAGCCCACTCATAACGAAGTGGGCTTTTTTTCGTTTAATATTTTATAAAACAAGCCTGAATGATTTCAGGCTCGTTTTAGCTTAATCCATTACATTAAAAGCCAAGGTATATTTATAACGCTTTAAATCATTCTTTTTTATTTCGAAAGGCTGCTGATAATCAATTTTCATTAAGTACTGGCCTTTTTCCTGCATATTAAAGTTGAGTAACCCTTGCGCATCTGTTGTGAGCGCTTTATAGATTTTTTTATCACGACTAAAATCTGTCGTTTGTGCCAAAATCTCAACGTTTAAATTCGCAACTCCTTTTTTATCATCCAGTACTTTCAATTGAATCACTTGAGATTTTTTAAATGCATTTGGATGCGTGATAAATTGAACATCAAAGCCAGCATGGATATGCTGAATGACCTGATTCGACGTCACACGCCGTGAGACAAAGGTTTCAATAATATCGATAGTCTGCACAGTTTTCTGTGGCATGTTTTTCTTCAGCGCTTGCTGATAAATCACATTTTGATTGGCGGCTTGATTGGCTTTTGGAACAGCACTTAGAACCATTTTCCATTTTTGAGCAACCTGTGCATACTTTAGGCTATTCCCCTGTTTCTCGCCACGAATCCGATAGGTACCCTCTTGTTTATTTTCCAGACTATAACTACTTAGGGTTTGTGTTTTGGTCCATGCATCATCTGCAAGATAAATCTTTTGGCCTGTAGGCGTATGATAATGAAACTTAAAGTTTTTAATCGCCACTTCCGAGGCAAATGGATTGTCATAAAAGCCAGATACAATCGCAGTGTGATTGTTAAAAGTTTGATAACTTAGTGGGGCAACATAAGGATAGTGTGCAAAGGCTGTACTGCTGATCACTCCAAAGATCAAAAAAGGCATGACTTTTACCAGCTTATTCATTATTTCATCATCGTTATTAAGAAATCTGCTGTATTTTATGGATTAAGTCTGTAGATGTAAATAATTCTCATTTATATATTTGCTCTGGATATAAAAAATCCCCCATGAACGGAGGATTTTTAAATGTTCACTGCAATTAAGCCGCTTGAGCCGGAACACCGCTATGGAAACGGAAAGTGTCATCTGGTGTCAGAATCAGCTGCTTTTCAACGTTACGAATATGATCAATCCGGCTTTGAATATCCTCTTGCGGATTTTTCAATTTTGCCGTGGTCGCCACATCCATCGCCAAAGCCAGATAGTCCTCAAAGTGACGAGATTCAGACTTAAGCAAGTAACGGTAATAACGTGCCAACTCATCATCCACACGCGAAGCCAGCGCGTAGAAACGCTCACAAGAGCGTGCTTCCACAAAAGCACCAATCACCAAGACATCAATCAAGGCTTCAGGTTCAAAAGTCCGGATTTCTTTGCGCAAGCCACCGGCATAACGTCCCGCACTTAAGTTCTGCCAGGCCTGTCCACGTTTGTTCATCAGTTCAAGCACTTGTTCATAATGCAGCATTTCTTCACGCACTAACTGCGCAAGCTTCACCTGTAAATCAACAAAGTAACTATAGCGAAACATCAGATTCATGGCCGTGCTGGCTGCTTTTTTTTCACAGTTGGCATGATCTTGCATCAAGATTTCAAGATTTTCGACCGCCACATCCAGCCATGCCTTGGGCGTTTCACACCCCAAGAAAGCAATCACCGGCTGCATCAGTTCATCATAATTAATATTCGACATAACGATTCTGATCTTAACGTGCTGACTTAATCACAGCTTTCATTTGCTGAACGGCTTGTGCCAGACCTACAAATACAGCATCTGCAATTAATGAGTGACCAATATTAAGTTCATGAATTTGTGGAATCGCCGCAATTGGTGTTACATTATCCAGGTTCAAACCATGGCCTGCATTCACTACCAGACCTTTCGATGCGGCATATTCAGCGCCTTTAATAATGCGCTCAAGCTCAGCCTGCTGGGCTTCAGGCGTTTCTGCATCGGCATAAGCACCGGTATGAATCTCGATGGTCGGTGCACCACAAGCAACTGCTGCATCAATTTGGGCAAAATCAGCATCAATAAACAAAGACACATCACAACCAATCGCCGCCAGTTCTTGCGTAGCTGCTTTGACTGATTCGAAATGGGTCACCACATCCAGACCACCTTCAGTGGTGACTTCCTGACGTTTTTCAGGGACAAAACAGACATGATGCGGTTTAATTTCCTTGGCAAAAGCGACCATCTCATCTGTTACCGCCAGCTCGAGGTTCATACGGGTTTTCAGTGCAGGACGCATACGACGCACATCTTCATCCTGAATGTGACGACGGTCTTCACGCAAGTGCAAGGTAATGCCCTCTGCCCCGGCCTGCTCACAGATCAATGCAGCATTGACTGGGTCTGGGTACGTTGTACCACGTGCTTGTCTTAATGTTGCGACATGGTCAATATTGACACCAAGTAATGCAGCCATAATCTTTTCCTAACTACGTTTGAGATTGAGAGTTTTGAATCCAGAGTTGCCGACTTTTTAATGGCCGATCACCCAATAAGGCCGTGATCACCTGTCGATACAGTTTCGTCAACAATTGTAACTGTTCCGGATTAAAATCCCCACCATTTTCATGATCTAGCATACTTAAAATCTGCTGACCTGACATGGTAGAGCGTAATGCTTTGGCCGATGGCATAAAACCGGCATTGAGCTGAAAATAATAGTGTTGTAACGGATCGATTTGTACCTGATGAGCATCTAGGGAAAAATCCAGACCATAACCGAGTTCTTCCAGCAAGATATGTTCAAATTGCCGCAAAATCTGTTTTAAGTATAAATTGGGATTAGATTGTTCTGATAATTGCTGCAA
Organism: Acinetobacter sp. YH12255; assembly: GCF_013417355.1. NCBI lineage: Bacteria > Pseudomonadati > Pseudomonadota > Gammaproteobacteria > Moraxellales > Moraxellaceae > Acinetobacter > Acinetobacter sp. YH12255. The sequence continues at coordinate 30,640 of NZ_VPEC01000010.1, read as the reverse complement.
TGCAGTTAATGTCTCTGCATATTTGGCAAAGGTTTGCGGCATTTCCACTTCTAGGGGGCACAAACGCAACAGGACTTCATTCAGATAAAAGCCTGAAAAAAAGGCATCGCCAAAAAAGAAAATCGGCTGATTGACAATTTCCAGTTTGGTAAAGTTTTTGAGTTCTGATTTTCCGGTGGCTTGCAAACTGATGGGCTGATATTGCGGCGGCGGTGTTTGCCGGAGAATGCCATCCATACGACCGTATTCCTGGGTAAATAAATGCACAATATGGCTGCGCTCACGGTACTTACGATGATGAATCAGATAACCATGCAGTACTTCGTTACGCATAAGCGGACACTTTAATCCTTATCTTTTTTTGATTTTTTATCATCGTCGTCATCTCCATCCGGGATGACTGCGCCCACAACAGCCGCAGTGCCTTTGACTGCGACTTTTGTGGTTTTATAAGCCACCTTGACAGGAACCGTGACCACTTTATGGATACAGCCTTGCAAGAATAAAACACATGCAAGCACTGCCAACACTTTCATCATCACGAAATTCCTTAAAGGGGCTTATTAATTTTATAACTTAGATATCGCTATAACCTAAGCTTTTCAATGCACGTTCATCATCAGACCAGCCGCCTTTGACTTTCACCCAAAGGGTCAGCATGATTTTCTGTTCGAACATTTTTTCCATGTCGAGACGTGCATCCATACCGATTTTTTTCAGCTTAACGCCTTTCTCACCAATCACAATGGCTTTCTGGCTCGGACGATCGACAAAAATCGTAGCATCAATATAGGTACAGGCCGGCTTCATACGACCAGTCTTTTCATTCATCACTGGCTGTTCAGTTTTGAATGATTCAATCTGCACGGTTAAATCATAGGGCAGTTCTTCACCCAGCTGACGCATGATTTTTTCACGAATAATTTCAGAAGCCAGGAAACGCTCTGAACGGTCAGTTAGTTGATCCAGGGAGTACAATGGCGGCTGGAACGGCAGATACTTGGCAATCGTGTCACGTAAATGCTCAAGATTGGCACCACGAAGTGCAGAAACAGGTACGATTTCCGCAAAGTTCATCAGCTTTTCACGCTCACGAATCAGTGGTAAAGCTTCGTTCTTGTTCTCAAAAGTATCTAATTTGTTGATCACCAGAATCACCGGCATTTCAGCATTTTTCAGCTTTTCCAGTACCAGATCATCATTCGGCGTCCACTTCTGTGCATCCACCACAAACAAAACCAGATTCACATCACGTAAAGCCGAATGGGCAGCACGGTTCATCATTTTATTGATGGCACGTACTTCCTTTTTATGCATCCCCGGCGTATCCACGAATACCGCCTGAGACTTTTCACGCGAATCAATCCCGACAATTTTATGCCGTGTGGTTTGCGGTTTACGTGAGGTAATTGAGAGTTTCTGACCCAAAATATGGTTCATTAAGGTAGATTTACCCACATTCGGGCGACCTACAATAGCGACAAAACCACTGCGATAATCCGACGGAATTTCGGTGCCTTGTGCGCTAAAAAATTGATTTACCAGGTCGTGACTGTCGCTTTGCGACTCGTGATCAGCATCAATGTGATCGGAATGAGTAGTCATTAAGACTTATGCTCCAAAAGTTTTAAAATATCTGCCGCAACGGCTTGTTCAGCAAAACGTCGGCTGGCGCCTTCACCTTGCATGGTCGGTAATCCCTCAATCTCACATTCCACTTTAAAATGCTGATTAGGGGCATCACCTTGAATATCTACAACCTCGTAAACTGGGAGAGGTTTCTTACGTGCTTGTAGATACTCTTGTAAACGTGATTTAGGGTCTTTAAGCTGATCGGTCGGTTCAATATGATCCAAATACGGTTCATACCATTTTAACACAATCGGCTCTAACACAGTGAGATCAGCGCAATCCACATAGATTGCGCCAATAATGGCTTCTACAGTATCTGCCAGTATAGACTCGCGATGATGACCGCCAGATTTCAATTCACCGGTACTGAGAATTAAATTCTGACTGAGTTTTAAATCATTGGCGATTTTCCCCAATGCTTCCTGTCGAACCAAGGTGGCACGCATACGCGTCAGCCGGCCTTCGTTTTCGCTTGGGTAGGCAGTGAAGAGATAATTCGCAATGATCATCCCTAAAAGAGAATCGCCTAGAAATTCTAGGCGTTCATAGTTTTGTTTATGACTGACTGAACGATGGGTCAGTGCCAGCTTGAGCAGTTCAGCTTGTTTAAACTGATAACCGATCCGTCTGGCAAGACGTTCATCATTGAGTTTTGACTGCGCTTTGATCAAAATTTTTCTCAAACTTCATCACTAAATCGATATTCATTATGAAATTTTTACGAATTTCATAATTCTTGTGTATCTGCAAACCATCGGTATGGATAACTTTGGCAATTTCATCAAACTTCAGATCGCGAATATTATTCATTGATAAACGCTGATCCATCTGCTGACGGAATTTTTCTGGTGTTATATTGGCTGGCGCACTTTTTAACAGCGCCTCAATTTCACCATCGACCATACGATCATCAAAGTAGGGTCCCCACACTGCAATCGCTACTTTGGCTAGAAATGCAAACCCCACGATTGCAAATAAAATCCCAATATACGAAGCACCTTGTTGATGTCTCATTTTTTATTTTCCTGATTGAAACAATTAATCGATTGTCCCGTTGCGACCAAACGATGGCAATTTAAAGCCAGGTTCTTTATGCATCCAGATATAGAATGCACGACCTGTTAAGTTTTCTTCCGGAACAAGCCCCCAGAAACGGCTGTCAGCACTCTGATCGCGATTATCCCCCATCGCAAAGTAATGACCTTCTGGCACCTTTACTTCCCAATATAAACCATTTTCACTTGAATATTTACCATTTTCCACAAAGTTAATATAAGGCGCCTGACGCGCGACATTGACCCCTTCCAGCTCACGCATGGTAAAGCTATGCTGACCTAAAGTTTCTTTATGATAAATGGCATTGGGTGTATCCAGACGATCTTTTTCACGGCTAAATTCCACTGGAACTTTCGCTACTTGTTCACCATTGATGCTCAACTGACCATGATCATAGACAATATGATCACCGGGTAAACCAATAATACGCTTGATATAGCTGATGGTCGGTTGTGGTGGATAACGGAATACTGCCACATCACCACGCTCTGGACTGCCAGTATCAATAATTTTAGTGTTGACTATAGGCAGTTTCACGCCATAGTCAAATTTATTCACCAGAATAAAGTCCCCAGTTTCCAGGGTTGGCACCATTGAATCCGATGGAATATTAAACGGTTCAAACAAGAACGAACGCAGCACCAGTACAATCGTCAGTACTGGCCAAAAGTCATAAGCCCAGGTAATGATAAAATTTTCATTGCCCTTGCCGCGAGTTTGTCTTTGTTTCAGGACAAACTTGTCAAGCAACCACAGTGCGACAAAAAACAGCGTCGCAGGAACAAGAATCAAATTAAAATCAAAATCCATGGGCTTATATCCTTATTCTTCTAGCGTTCGACTTTTAACACAGCGAGGAACGCTTCTTGCGGGATTTCGACACTACCCACCTGCTTCATGCGTTTCTTACCTTCTTTCTGTTTAGACAGAAGTTTTTTCTTACGTGACACGTCACCACCATAACATTTGGCCAATACGTTTTTACGCATGGCTTTTACAGTAGAACGTGCAATGATTTGCGCACCAATTGCCGCCTGAATTGCGACATCAAACATTTGACGTGGAATCAGGTCTTTCATTTTTTCCACCAGCGCAATGCCACGATGACGCGCGTCGTTACGGTGACAGATCATTGCCAGAGCATCGACTTTTTCACCATTGATCAGTACATCTACTTTTACCAATGAAGAACTTTCAAAACGGACAAAGTTATAGTCGAGGGATGCAAAACCACGTGAACAAGACTTCAATTTATCGAAGAAATCCATGACCACTTCTGCCATTGGAATTTCAAAAGTAATCGACACCTGATTGCCGAGGAATTTCATGTCTTTTTGTATGCCACGGCGCTCGATACACAAGGTCATGACATTACCCAGATATTCTTGCGGTACTAAAATATGACATTCGGCAATCGGTTCACGTAAATCTTCTACGGTTGAACCATCCGGCATTTTAGATGGGCTGTCGATATAAATCGTCTGGCCATTTTTCATCACCGCTTCATAAATTACGGTGGGCGCAGAAGAAATCAGATCAAGATCATACTCGCGCTCTAAACGCTCTTGTACAATCTCCATGTGTAGCATGCCCAAGAAGCCACAGCGGAAACCAAAACCAAGTGCATCCGAACTTTCCGGTTCAAAGAACAAGGCCGAGTCATTAATTTGCAGTTTATGTAAAGCTTCACGAAACGGTTCAAAGTCACTGGCATCAATCGGGAATAAACCGGCATAAACCTGCGGTTTTACTTTTTTAAAGCCCGGTAGGGTTGCAACTTCAGGTGTGGTTGCCAAGGTAATGGTATCACCCACCGGCGCACCGAAAATATCTTTAATACCGGCAATCACGAAGCCGACTTCGCCTGCTTCCAACATGCCTGTTTCAGTATGTTTCGGATTAAAGATCCCAACAGAAGTAATGATGTGCGTTTGACCTGTTGATTTCATCAACATCTTGTCGCCTTTACGCACACGACCCTGCTTTACACGTACCAGAGAAACTACCCCAAGGTAGTTGTCAAACCATGAATCTACAATCAGGGCTTGCAACGGCGCTTCGCGATCACCGACCGGTGCCGGAATCACATTCACCAGGGTTTCTAAAACATTTTCAATGCCCAGACCGGTTTTGGCTGAACATGTCGGTGCTTCTGTCGCTTCAATGCCGATAATTTCTTCAATCTCGTGAATCACACGCTCAGGTTCAGCTTGTGGCAAATCGATCTTGTTCAGTACAGGCAGTACTTCCAGACCTTGCTCAATCGCGGTATAGCAGTTGGCGACAGACTGTGCTTCCACACCTTGTGCGGCATCAACGACTAATAAAGCACCTTCACAGGCTGCGAGCGATCGCGACACTTCATACGAGAAGTCGACGTGTCCCGGCGTATCAATAAAGTTCAGCTGATAAACCTCACCATTTGGATGGGTATAGTTTAGCGTCACCGAAGTGGCTTTAATGGTAATCCCACGTTCGCGCTCAAGCTCCATAGAATCGAGGACTTGAGCCTGCATTTCACGATCTTGCAAACCACCACAGGTCTGAATAAAGCGATCTGCGAGGGTCGATTTACCGTGGTCAATATGCGCAATAATCGAGAAGTTACGAATGTTTTTAATATCAACAGATTTTTTAGCTTGCGCCATGGGTTACCTTGAGAAAAAACGCGCTATGTAATTTAAAAATATTACATAACAAAAGCCGAATAGAAATTGCGAAGGATTATAGCAGAATGGTGATCTAGAAAAAGAATTATATTTTTAGCTTTGTCCACTCTGCCAAAATACCTGTCCAGCGATCTCAAGCTCAATCACTGCAATGAAAATTTGAAAATCACACCATGTTTTTGCTAAACCTGATTGAAATATCTAACTCTGTGCCAAAGAAGCGAGCGCTTATTGATCTAGATACACTATTGAAAAATCATAAGGATTGATCTGATCAGAAAGAGGTTGATAGGCTTGGGTAAAGGTAGGCGACATGCGTTTAGGAAGCCCAGTGGCCATTTCAATACAGGCCCACTGCGTACTACCTGTAAATAACAGGTTTTGATCCTGTGGTCGATAAAATGCATATTGGCGAAATGAATACAGTGCATTGATATCGTTCAACCAGGTTCGCAAAATAATTTCATCGCCCTCGAAAGCAGCCTTGCGATATTGCACCTGATGCTCAACTGCCACCATGGCATGTTTCAGTTCCACATATTCCTTTAACCCCAATCCCAATTTTTCAATATGGGCTGTGGCGACCTCCTGCATCCACTGTACATAGACCACATTATTGACATGGCCCAAGCCATCGATATGTTCAGCTTGCACCTTTAACGCAAGATCAAAAATAGCTGTCACTTTTCTCTTATCCTTTCCATTATTTTCAACTGAATAGAGTCTACCGAATTTATAGGCTGGGTAAATTGCAAATAATAAAAAACCGCCCATCAAAAGCGGTTTTTTATATTTAAAAATCTGAATAGAATTAGATACGCATTCCGACAATCGCACGCTGCCCTTGGCGCATGAGCGTAACGCGTGCCACATTGCCCTTCTTCAACTCAGAAACTTCTTGTACAAATTGCTCTGCGTTCAATACTGCCTTGTTATTAATATGCGTCACCACATCGTTTGGCATGATACGCGCCTGTGCGGCAATGCCACCTGAACGAACATCCTGAATCATGACCCCGCCTTTGATCTCCAGTCGATCCTTTTCTAGCGAACTTAAATCACGAATAGCCACACCAATTACAGGTCCTTTGCTCGGCTGCGCCTGTGCTCCGGCTTTTGCAGGGGTATCATCCGGTGCGGTACTTAAGGTTGCTGAAATATTACGGCGCTTATCATCACGTAAAACCTCCAGCTGTACCTGTTGCTGAGGTGCAGTACGGTTGAGATAGTTTAATAATTCACTGGTGCGTGAAATCGCAGTGCCGTTATATTTTAAAATCACGTCGCTGACACGCAGACCTGCACGTGCAGCGGGTGAATTTGGTGCAACCTGAGTAATTAAGGAGCCTTCGGGCTTAGAAAGGTTGTAGGACTCTGCCAGATTACGGTCGATATCCTGCAAGCTGACCCCCAGATAGGAACGGGTCACTTTACCATTCTTTTTCAGCTGCTCTGCCACTTCCATGGCCACATCAATCGGAATCGAGAAGGAGAGCCCCATATAACCGCCGGTTCCACTGAAGATCCGCGAGTTCACCCCGACTACTTCACCATGCTGGTTAAATAAAGGCCCACCAGAGTTACCCGGGTTAAGGGCCACGTCTGTCTGGATAAAAGGCACTGCTGTTTCACCCATCATATTCCGCATTTTGGCACTGACGATTCCGGCAGAGGCCGAATAATCAAAACCAAATGGCGAACCAATCGCAAGCACAGGCTCACCGACACGTAAGCGGCCTACATCCCCGGTACGCAATTCTGGAAAATTCGAACCTGTGACCTTAAGTAAAGCTACGTCGGTACGTGCATCACTTCCCACCACAGTAGCATCAATTTCACGGCGATCATTCAGGGTAATGGTGACTTTAGATGCATCCTCAACCACATGATGGTTGGTCAGCAGATAGCCATCTTTACTGATAAAAAATGCACTGCCATAGCCGGTTTTTTCCTGTGGCATGCGCTGCTGAGGGATAATCACCTGATTGCCAAAGAAGCGACGTAGAATTTCCGGAACTTGTTGTTGTAAGAGTTCTTCTTCGCTCATTTTTTTAACGACATTGACACTGACCACGGCAGGACTGACCTGCTCGACCAGATTTGAAAAATCAACCGGTGTGACAGCCTGCAACTGTGCAGCACTCATGGTCAGGGTCGCTGCAAATAATCCTTTTTTTAAGTCTAGAATTTTCATATAAATTATTCACTCAAATTGTTGATAAATTTATGTAAATAGGTTTTATCACAAACATTGTAAAGTTTAAGTAATAATATGTTTCAATGCTTCACGCTGGACAATATCTCATCATTAAAACACTAAGTTAAGGCTTTGATTAATTTTTTTCATTAATAAATGAGCATTTCAACGCTTGCCTTTTGCACAAAAAAGCGCTGTTATTACCAAACTTTTTTTAAAATTAGCTGATGGACATGTCTAATTCATCCCTTACCCATCAATTTGACGTCATTATTGTGGGCAGTGGCGGTGCCGGTTTAAGTTTAGCCTTATCGCTCCCGGACCATTTTAATATTGCAGTTTTAGCGAAATCCACCCTGACAGATGCCAGCACCTTTTATGCGCAAGGCGGTGTTGCTGCAGTACTCGATAAAATGGATTCGATTGAACAGCATATTGATGACACCATGATTGCAGGTGCACAGCTATGTGAAATGGACGCAGTCAAACAGACGGTAGAAGGGGGCAAACCATCAGTTGACTTTCTGCTAAAACACGGTGTGCAATTTACTCTGGATGAACAGGAACAGTTGCATCTCACCCGTGAAGGCGGCCATTCACAGCGCCGGATTATTCATGCTGCCGATGCCACAGGTCGTGCAATTTCGACTACTTTGGTACAACGCGCCCAAGAAAAATCAAATATCACTATTTTTGAAAATTATATTGCGATTGATCTGATCTGTTCACATAAACTTGGCCTAGACGGTGAAAACCGTGCGCTAGGTTTATATGTGCTGGATGAAAAAAATGAAAAAGTACATACTTTTTTAGCGCCCTTTACCGCCCTTGCCTGTGGCGGTGCAATGAAAGCCTATCTTTATACGTCAAATCCGGATATTGCCACAGGTGACGGCATTGCCATGGCCTATCGTGCAGGCTGCCGGGTGGCTAACATGGAATTTAACCAGTTCCATCCGACCTGTCTCTATCATCCACAAGCGCGCTCCTTCCTGATCACTGAAGCTATGCGTGGCGAAGGGGCTTATCTGCGTCTGCCCGATGGCGAACGCTTTATGCTGCGTTTTGACGAGCGCGCCGAACTTGCACCACGCGATATTGTCGCACGCGCAATCGACTATGAAATTAAGCGCTTGGGTATTCGGCATGTCTGGCTGGATATTACCCATAAGGATGAAAGCTTTGTTAGAGAACATTTTCCTACGCTTTATGCCCGCCTGCTGGAACTGGGTATTGATATCACCAAAGATATGATTCCAGTGGTACCTGCAGCCCATTACACCTGTGGTGGCGTTGTGGTCGATGAACATAGCCAGACTGATATTGCAGGTCTCTATGCAATTGGGGAAACCTCTTATACTGGTCTGCACGGTGCTAACCGAATGGCCAGTAACTCACTTTTAGAATGCTTTGTGTATGGCATGAGTGCAGCCAAGCATATCGAATCTCATTTCAATGCTGACTATGCCTTTCCGCCCGTACCCATCTGGGATGACTCACAGGTAACCAATCCGGATGAAGATGTGGTGATTCTGCAAAACTGGGATGAGCTACGTCAGACCATGTGGAACTATGTCGGTATTGTGCGCAGCACCAAACGTCTGGAACGTGCCTTGCATCGTATTGAAATGCTGAAAAAAGAAATCACCGAGTATTACCAAGATTATCAGGTCAGCAAAAACCTGATCGAGCTTCGCAATCTGGTGCTGGTCTCAGAAATGATTGTGCGCTGTGCCATGCAGCGTAAAGAATCTCGTGGCCTGCATTTCACGCTGGACTATCCGGAATTATTGCCTGAATTACGCAAGACCATTCTAAATCCGGTGAATTTTGAAGTAGAAACACCCTTGGTCAATATTTAGATTATTGGGGAGATATGATTTTTAAATCATATCTCCCTGTCTTTTAGCGCTCACCTACTTAATTAAGCTTAGGCTATTTATATCACTGAACTTCTATTCTTCAGGTGTTTAGTGTTGAGGTGGAATGGCATAAGTCGCAGTAACATGCGCCACTGGCTCATCAAGGTCTACTGAATAAATCCAGACTTCCCCGACAATCAGAACTTTACCGACTTTAATAAGCTTGCACTCTCCTCGCAAATCCGTGCCACCTGAAGGTTTACGGAGAAAATTGATATTCAGATTGGTGGTGACAGCCAAACCCACCAGGCCAATTTCGCCCAGAATAGCGACATATAAGGCAAGATCGGCCAAGGTCATCATGGTTGGGCCAGAAACAGTACCACCCGGACGCAACTCTTGTGCGCTAACCTGATACAGCAAAGTTGCGCCGCGTGGAACAACGGCTTCGATCCTACATTTTTCTAGGCTTTGTGGAAATTCTTGTTGTAAAAATTGTTGGATTTCGGTTTTGGTCGTTTTCATCTTATTAAAAAAATCTTCTATATTGCCTTCAATATAGAAGATTTTTCACACATTTACCTAGTGAAAATTAAAATAAACAGGATTTCAATTTAAACCAGACTTCAAATAACTTAAAGCCTGCTCGAATACCTGCTCCGGTGTACGGGTTGCATCCAGACGTTTGATCCGTTCCGGATGACGCTGCCACAACGTTTCATAGCCGGCTCTTACTTTCTCAAAGAAAGTGACTTTCTCTTGTTCAAAGCGATCCAGTGCGCCACGCGCGCGTGCCCGGTTCATTCCCAGTTCAATCGGTGCTTCTAACCAGAAGGTGATGTCCGGCATACGTGCCACAAAGTGATCATTTAATAACTGCAGCTTTGTTTCACTGAGTCCACGACCTGCACATTGATAGGCAAAGCTGGCATCAGTAAAACGGTCACAGAGTACAATTTTTCCGGCTGCTAAGGCTGGCAGAATGACTTGTGCCAAATGCTGGGCACGCGCCGCATACATCAATAGTAATTCGGTATCATGCGCCATCGCTTCTTCATGATTCACAGCCAGAAGTAGTGCTCGGATCTGCTCGGCCATCGGCGTACCACCCGGCTCGCGCGTAAGCATCACATCTTTGCCTTGGGCCATAAAATCGTCATAGATCGAACGAATGAGTGTGGTTTTACCTACACCTTCTGTGCCTTCAAAGCTAATAAACATACTCATTCCTTATTCTTCGAGCGTAAAATGGTCAGATACTCCTGCACTGCTTTATTGTGATCATTCAGATTGGTCGTAAACGTATGTCCGCCATTGCCCGTGGCGACAAAATAAAGGTTGTCAGAATTATCCGGATGCATGGCTGCTTCAATGGCTTTCTTACTTGGCAGTGCAATTGGCGTTGGCGGCAAACCAGACATGGTATAGGTGTTATACGGCGTCGGCGTACGTAAATCCTTGCGGGTAATATTGCCATTATAGGCATCGCCCATTCCATAAATCACGGTAGGATCGGTCTGTAAACGCATGCCAATTTTTAAACGGCGCACGAACACTCCAGAAACCTGTTCTAGCTCACTATCCACACTGGTTTCTTTTTCAATGATCGACGCCATGATCAGCGCTTCATATTTATTCTGATAGGGCAGATCAGTCACGCGTTTTTCCCAGGCCTGATCCAGTGCCTTCATCTGGCGCTGATACAGATTGGTTAAAATTTTACGGTCAGTTTCACCTTTAGCAAAGAAGTATGTATCCGGTGCAAACAGACCTTCAGGATGTGAAAATGGAATATTGAGCTCTTTAAGGAGTTGTGCCGTTGGCAAATGTGACACTTCTTTGGTCACCAGATCATCTTTCTTCAAAGCATCAATCAGCTGTTTGAATGTGGTTCCTTCAATCACCAAAATCCGGTTCATCTGGGCATTTTCAGCATTGGAGATCATATCCAGAACCTGACGAATACTCATGCCCTGGCGCACTTCATATACGCCAGCTTTCATGGTGTCATGAATCAGGATGCGCTGATAAAGCTTGAGAATAATCGGGAAACTGACCTGTTTTCCTTTGGCCAGACGGTCAATAAAACTAGAATAGGTTTCCCCTGACCCAATCGCCAGCAGCTGTTTTTGTCCGTCTACAGGATAGTCTTTCCACAAACTACTTTTTAAGACCAGTACCAAAATCAAGGCAAGTCCAATCAGGACGAAGGCAATTCCTTTGAAAAGTGACGAAAATTTGGCTGTATTGTTCTTTTTGGCTTTAGACTTGGAAGCTGACATATTAAGACATCTGATTTAATCGAAGACGGTTAAAAAGTTCAATACAAGCATCGCCATCCAGGGATCGCTGCTCAAATTGAGTGACAATTTTCATCGGGTTTAGCGCATTACAAAAAAACAGACTCTGAATATGGGCTATTTCCTCCATATCGATGTAACGTTGCTGACAGGCAATTCCCTGATCTTGCATCCGTTGTAGAATTTCTGCACGCATCACCCCAAAGACGCCATTATAACGAAGTTCCGGCGTAATCCATGTATTGTTTATACAAATGAAACAATTACTGCTCACCCCTTCGACAACCCCGCCCTGTACATCTGTCACCAGTGCCTCAGACCAACCGCGCTGATCCGCCTCCTGCTTGAGCAAAACCTGCTCCAGGCGATTCAAGGTTTTTAGTCCGACCAGACCCGGCATGGTCAATCCCAGTGCCTGCTGTAATACCCCACTTTGGATCTGTTCATACTTTAAATCATGTAGGGCTTGAGGATAATAAAATACCCACAGATCCGCCGGATGCTCTGGCAAACTATAGCCCCGCTCGCCGACTCCACGACTCAGCACGATCTTTAATGTTCCATTCAGCTGACTTTCTGATTCACGTAAAAGTTCCAAACTTTCTGCAATCAGAGCTAAATCAGCATGCAAACTTAATTTTTGATTACTGAGCTGCAAACGTGCCAGATGACGATCATATAATTCCACCCGGTCCTGTCGAATCCGGGCCGTGCTAAAACAGCCATCACCATAATGAAAGGCCCGATCGAGTACTTCTATCTCACTGACATGGTTCGCATTTTTCAAACAGAGCATATTTTATTGCCTCTCAAATCAACAATTGAGTACTGAGAGATAAGCTCCATCGATTTATCTCTTTTACTCACATCAAATGCATTTTTAATTATTTTTTATGCAAAATATCTCCAGCTATTCTTGCCTTGTCCAACAAAAGCTAAAAAAATTGAGGCAAAAATGAATATTGGTAAATTAAAAATTGGGGTATTGGCTGCACTGGTTTCGGCCACTGCTTTCAGTGTGTCTGCAAAAGATTTCCTGAACGTGTCTTATGACCCAACCCGCGAATTATATGACAATTTTAATAAGGAATTCAGCGCATACTGGAAAAAAACCACGGGTCAGGACGTGAACTATAAACAGTCGCATGGCGGTTCAGGTAAACAGGCCCGTGCTGTGATTGATGGTCTGGATGCAGACGTCGTGACCCTCGCGCTGGCGGCCGACATTGATGAAATTGCAGCGAGAGGTCTGCTGCCTAAAGACTGGCAGAAAAAATTCCCGCAAAACTCGACCCCCTATACCTCCACCATCGTCTTTCTGGTCAAAAAAGGCAATCCAAAAGGGATTAAAGATTGGGGAGATCTGGTGAAACCTGGAGTAGAGATCATTACGCCAAACCCGAAAACTTCTGGCGGTGCACGCTGGAACTATCTGGCGGCATGGGCATGGGCCAAACATCAACCTGGTGGCAATGACAGCAAAGCACAAGATTTTGTGCGTCAAATTTATAAACAGACCAAAGTGCTGGACTCAGGCGCACGTGGAGCCACCACCACTTTTGCTGAGCGCGGGATCGGTGATGTATTACTGGCTTGGGAAAATGAAGCCCATCTCGCTACTCGTGAACAGCCGGGTAAATTTGAAATCATCACGCCAAGTCTGTCAATTTTGGCCGAGCCACCGGTGGCAATTGTAGAGAAAAACGCCAAGAAAGATGGCAATGAAAACCTGGCCAAAGCTTATTTGAATTATCTGTATTCTCCTGCGGGGCAAACTGTGGCTGCGAAGAATTTCTATCGTCCACGTAATAGCGAAGTATTAAAGAAATATAGCAGCGTATTTAAACCTTTAAAGTTAGTCACCATCGACAAAGAATTTGGTGGCTGGACCAAGGTACAAAAAGCACATTTCGATAATGGCGGGATCTTTGATCAAATTGTAAAGGCAAATCATACGAAATAATGAGGCAGTCCAGCAGAAACAATGGCCTTTATTGATAAGGCCATTCTCATTTCAATAACTTCAGCTCTGTCTTATCTTTTTTTTCATATAAAATTCGTTTTTATTTATTTTTTACGCATAAAGAATAGGTTTATTCTGCAGCTATGTTACAAAACGTGTAAGAAATTGAGGTTTCTAATGAGTATTTCAAAAACAATAAAACTTGGGGTTCTGGCTGCTGTGATTTCGGCAACCTCATTGGGTGCTTCAGCACGTGATTTTTTGAATGTTTCCTACGATCCGACACGTGAATTGTATGAAGATGTCAACAAGAGTTTTGGCAAATATTGGGAAAGCCGTACGGGTCAAAAAATTAACTTCAAGCAATCCCATGGTGGTTCTGGTAAACAGGCCCGCTCTGTTATTGATGGCTTGAATGCAGATGTGGTGACTTTGGCCCTCGCAGCCGATATTGATGTGCTTGCAGAAAAAGCCAAATTATTGCCAGCAGACTGGCAAAAGAAACTGCCACAAAACTCGACACCGTATACCTCAACAATCGTATTTTTGGTGCGTAAAGGCAACCCCAAAGGGATTAAAGACTGGGGCGATCTGGTGAAACCGGGTGTCGGCATTATTACCCCGAATCCGAAAACATCAGGTGGCGCGCGCTGGAACTATCTGGCGGCATGGGCATGGGCCAAACATCAGGCCGGTGGCAATGACACGACTGCACAAGAATTTGTTCGCCAAATTTATAAAAACACCAAAGTCCTGGATTCAGGTGCGCGTGGTGCAACTACCACCTTTGCCGAGCGCGGGATCGGTGATGTCTTGCTGGCCTGGGAAAATGAAGCGTACTTAGCGATTCGTGAGCAACCAGGTAAGTTTGAAATTATCACGCCAAGTCTGTCTATTCTGGCTGAACCGCCAGTGGCGATTGTAGAAAAAAATGCAGCGAAAAAAGGCAATAAGCATCTGGCTCAAGGTTATTTAAACTTCCTGTACTCGCCACTGGGTCAAGACCTGGCAGGCAAACATTATTATCGTCCACGCAGTGAAGTAGCTTTAAAGAAATATAATCATGTGTTCAAACCACTCAAACTGGTGACGATTGATCAGGAATTTGGCGGCTGGGCAAAAGTGCAAAAAGCACATTTTGAGAATGGCGGTATTTTCGACCAGATTGTGAAGGCAAACAGCGCGAAGTAATTCGCAGCTGATCTGACAGGAGCATCGACATGATACATACGCTTATTGTTCCAGGTGTAGGTGGTAGCGAATACAATCACTGGCAAACATGCTTACAACATCAGCTCAGTCGATGCTCTCGTGTGCAACAAAAAGATTGGAATCATCCCGTTTTGCAGGAATGGATCACTGAATTTGTCAAAGCCCTGCAAGATATTCAAGATGATGTACAGATTGTAGCGCACAGCTTTGGCTGTTTAACCTCGGTCGCAGCACTGGCACAACATCCAGAATTGGCTGCTAAAGTTAAAAAGCTGATTCTGGTCGCGCCTGCCAATCCGGCACGTTTTGGGGAAAATGGTTTCGTTCGTAACAGCCAGACCGATTACAGCCATTATTTTCAGCAAGTGCAGATTCAGGTTCCGGCCACGTTATTAATCAGTGAAAATGATCCCTGGTTAAGCTATGCAGATGCCGAGTTTCTGGCCAAAGCCTGGAAACTCAAACCGATTAATCTCGGACAGGTGGAGCATGTCAATGTCGCTTCAGGATTTGGCCCTTTTCCTGAACTTGCCCAGTATTTGATTTCAGAAAAGACTATGCAACATATCAGCAATACTGATGACAGCAAGTATTATTTCAAATTTGCATTTTAGTCGTTGCAAATTATGCTTGTGTCCAATTTCTTTTTTTAATTTTCGCTGGTTAGTTTTAACCAGCTTTCTCTCTTTTGAGGAGTCATCATGTCGCAGCGATCCCGAGTGCTGCCAGGATTTGGTCTTTCTCTAGGCTTTACCCTAGCGTATTTATCATTAATCGTTTTAATCCCGCTGTCTGCTGTTTTTATTAAATCACTGGGCATTGGCTGGGAAGGCTTGTGGGAAATCCTGAGCTCTGAACGTATTCAAAAATCCCTACAACTCAGTTTCAGTGCAGCCATTATTGCTGCGCTGGTGAATGTGCTGTTTGGCCTGTTATTGGCCTGGTGTCTGGTACGTTATAGCTTCCCGGGCAAACGTATTGTCGATGCCTTGGTCGATTTGCCTTTTGCGCTGCCAACAGCGGTGGCCGGTATTGCCTTGACCTCTTTATATGCGCCGACTGGCTGGATTGGTCAGTATCTTGAACCGATTGGTATTCAGGTTGCTTATACCCCGATTGGTATTACGCTGGCTCTAATCTTTATTGGCCTGCCTTTTGTGGTTCGTACCGTACAGCCGGTACTCAGTGATCTGGAAACTGAACTGGAAGAAGCTGCATCTGCACTCGGGGCAAATCGCTTGCAAATTGTGACCAAGGTGATTTTCCCGATTTTACTTCCTGCGCTTATCACTGGCTTTGCGTTAGCTTTCGCTCGCGGTGTTGGTGAATATGGTTCGGTGATCTTCATTGCCGGGAATCAGCCTTTTGAAACAGAAATTGCCCCACTGATGATTATTTCCCGTTTAGAAGAATATGATTATGCCGGTGCAACCACAATTGCGGTGGTGATGTTGCTGATTTCATTTGTCCTGCTGTTCCTGATTAACTTACTGCAAGCTTGGGCCAGCCGCCGTACCGGGAGAACTGCACGATGAGTTTGAATACCAACAGCAATGCACTGGCTGAAAAACTGCAATCCCGTGATGCAACCCGTGAGCCAACCTGGGTACGTTATACCCTGATCACTATTGCACTGATTTTTTTCTTGAGCTGCCTGATCCTGCCTTTGATTCTGGTTTTTGTGGAAGCCTTTAAACAGGGAATTGGTGTTTATACACAGGCATTGGTGCATCCAGATACTTTATCTGCGGTCAAACTTACACTTTTGACTGCTGCAATCGCCGTACCGCTGAACGTGGTATTTGGTGTGGCTGCGGCATGGTCAGTGGCGAAGTTTAACTTTCGGGGTAAATCCTTCCTGACCACCTTGATTGATATGCCATTTTCGGTCTCTCCCGTGATTGCCGGTTTAATGCTGGTACTGATTTTCGGTACGCAAGGCTGGATGGGGTCCTGGCTAATGGACAATGACATCAAGATCCTTTATGCAGTGCCTGCCATTGTCCTGGCGACCATCTTTATTACTGTACCTTTCGTGGCTCGTGAGTTAATTCCATTAATGGAAGCACAAGGCACGGAAGAAGAAGAAGCTGCGATTGTGCTCGGTGCATCTGGCTGGCAAACTTTCTGGAAAGTGACCCTGCCAAATATCAAATGGGGTCTGATTTACGGCGTGATTCTGTGTAATGCACGGGCCATGGGTGAGTTTGGTGCAGTATCGGTTGTATCCGGTCATATCCGCGGTGAAACCAATACTTTACCGCTACACGTCGAAATTCTTTATAACGAATATACCTTTAGTGCTGCGTTTGCCGTGTCTTCGCTTCTGGCTCTCCTCGCAATTGTCACCCTGATTTTAAAAACATGGGTGGAACTGCGCCAGGAAAAACAGGACAAACGTAATCAAGATTCTACAGTTTCTTAAGGAATGCCAACATGAGTATTCAAGTACAAAATATTGAAAAACACTTTGGTGCATTCCATGCACTTAAAAATATCTCGCTGGATTTTCCAGATGGTCAACTGGTGGCCCTGCTCGGCCCATCAGGTTGCGGCAAAACCACCCTGCTACGGATTATTGCAGGTCTAGAATCTGCAGATGGCGGTCAGGTCATTCTGGAAGGTCAGGATGCGACCAATGTTCATGTACGTGAACGTGAAGTCGGCTTCGTGTTTCAACATTATGCCCTGTTTCGTCATATGACGGTATTTGACAATATTGCTTTTGGTCTGCGTGTTCGCCCACGTAAAACCCGTCCATCTGAAGCGGAAATTAAAAAACGTGTTACGCGTTTACTTGATTTGGTTCAGCTGGGTTTTCTGGCTGACCGTTACCCTGCTCAGCTTTCAGGTGGCCAGCGTCAGCGTATTGCATTGGCACGTGCCTTAGCCGTTGAACCGCGTGTGCTGTTGCTAGATGAACCTTTCGGTGCACTGGATGCCAAAGTCCGTAAGGAATTACGTCGCTGGTTACGTACCTTGCATGATGAGTTGCACATCACCTCGATCTTTGTGACCCACGATCAGGAAGAAGCGCTGGAAGTGGCCGATCAGATTGTGGTGATGAACAAAGGTAATGTCGAACAGATCGGTTCGCCACGTGAGGTCTATGAAACGCCGGCAACCCCATTTGTGTTTGATTTCTTGGGTCAAGCCAATCGTTTTGAAGGCCAGAACAACGGCGGCATTATTCAGCTCGGGCAAGATCGCATTCACTTTGATGGCGCAAAAAATGCTGCTCAAGGTGAAGTGATTTTATTCGCACGTCCTGATGAGCTGCGCATTCATGCACAGCCA
Source organism: Acinetobacter sp. YH12255 (assembly GCF_013417355.1). Lineage (NCBI taxonomy): Bacteria > Pseudomonadati > Pseudomonadota > Gammaproteobacteria > Moraxellales > Moraxellaceae > Acinetobacter > Acinetobacter sp. YH12255. The sequence continues at coordinate 12,452 of NZ_VPEC01000010.1, read as the reverse complement.
CAAGACAATGCCATTCAGGCCACCTTCATACGTGAATTATGGATTGCGGGTAAAGTCGTTGCAGAACTGAATGACCGTCAGGGTAACTTGATTGAAATTTTACTGACACCTGATGAAGCAAGAGCACACCAATTCCGCCCCAATCAAACCGTGTGGTTAAGTGCGGTGAACTTGCATTTATTTGAAAATCAGGTCGCTTAAGACCAAAAGATGGGGCTTCGAAATGCCCCATCCTCTTCTAGGGTAAAGAGAATTATGAATTTCCAACAATTAAGAATTATACGAGAAACGGTTAGACAGAACTTTAATTTAACTGAAGCCTCAGCTGCACTTTATACTTCGCAGTCTGGAGTAAGTAAGCATATTAAAGATCTGGAAGATGAGCTTGGCGTACAGCTGTTTATCCGTAAGGGTAAGCGTCTACTGGGTTTAACCGAGCCGGGTCAGGCACTATTAGGAATTGTAGAACGCATGCTGGTCGATGCCGATAATATTAAGCGTCTGGCTGATGATTTTAATAAAGTTGATGAAGGTACCTTGACCATTGCCACCACGCATACCCAGGCGCGCTATGTGCTACCGCCGATTGTCAGCCAATTTAAAAAAGAATTTCCTAAAGTACATTTGATTCTGCAACAGGCCAGCCCGGTAGAAATCACGGAAATGCTGCTGCAAGGTCAAGCCGATATCGGTATTGCAACCGAAGCACTGACGACTGAAGACAATCTGGCCAGCGTACCTTATTATAACTGGCAACATAGTATTATTACGCCGCAAAATCATCCACTTGCAACTAAAGATCAGATCCGGATCGAAGATCTGGCCCATTACCCGATTATTACCTATCATGGTGGTTTTACCGGTCGCTCCAAGATTGATACCGCCTTTGAAGAAGCCGGCTTTGATGTCGATATCGTCATGTCCGCACTCGATGCCGATGTGATTAAAACCTATGTGGAAATGAATATGGGCGTCGGCATTGTCAACGATGTCGCTTATGACCCGGAGCGTGATTACCGTTTAAAGCAGATTAAAACGGATATTTTTGGCATGAATACCACCTGGATTGCGGTACGTAAAGGACATTTACTACGTGGTTATGGCTACGAGTTTATTTCCCTGTGCTCGCCGGATGCCGATATTAAAGCGCTTAAAAAAGTCGCCTATCCAGACGAATAAAAATATATAAGTTTTCAGTCAAAGAGGCCAGCGAGCCTCTTTGTTATTTTCAAGTGGATAATCTGTATAAATATCAAGCATAATCACATTAATAATAAATTGAATTATACCAATATGATCGACAGCAAATTTGCTCTTTTCTGTATGGGCTGCGCTTTTTCTGGGTCAGGTTATAGCGCTGCTTTTGAACAGTCCAATCAAAGTATTCAGTCTTTTTTTGAAAAAAATCATTATGCTGAAATTTCATTGGCTTGGGTTCGCCCTGATATTAGCGGTCAGGTACAGCATACCGAACAATTGCAAGAATTGGGTATTACTGACTTTTCTACCGGTCAACTCGCCAGTACACAATTGATCGCCAATCTTGCACTCAAACTGCAATTGCACCCTCAGCTATCATGGGGACTGATTTATGATCAGCCCTATCATGTAGATGTTGCCTATGCTTATAATCCGGTTTTTGCAGGTGAGACGCTGCCTGTTGAAGCGGCTACCATTCAGTTTAATAGCCACAATCTCACTTCTTTAATCGGTTTTCAACCGGATGATGCCTGGAATTTTTATACAGGTTTAAGTTATCAAAGCCTGGAAGGAAGCTTGTATTTATCCGGGCAAACCTTTTATGTATTTAATGGTTATCAGGCTGCATTTGAACAAGATCCTGCCTGGGGTTGGCTTGCAGGATTGAGTTATCAAATTCCGGAATATTTTTTCAGAACTGCGCTGACATACCGTTCAGGCATTACTCACCAGAATAAAACGACCGAATCTATTGTAGTGGGTACCCATCCATCTCCCTATACCAAGATTCAAACCCCTCAATCCGTCAATCTGGATTTTCAAACCGGTTTGCCTTATCAGAATGCATTTTATGCCACCTTACGCTGGTTAAACTGGCAGAATTTTGTCATTCAGCCGCCTGAATTCGCTGCAGTGATTGACTATGCTGCTTTAGAGTTTCCAGAAGTACAAACATTCAGGATGATTGATTATCGTGAGGATCAATGGTCGGCAAAAATTGGGCTTGCCCATCAATGGCCCTCTTTTGGCATAAATTCTATCGAGCTTTTATGGGATTCCGGTACAGGAAATCCGGCTTCAACCTTGAATCCGAGTGATGGCTATTGGGGCATCAGCTTAGGTCATCTTTATAAGATTCAAGAAACCTGGGATATTGCGACAGGACTATATTATTTAAAGTTTCAAAAACCTGAAATTTCTTCATCCGCAACTATTACGCCACAGATTGCAGGTTTATCTGCAGTTTCCGATAACAGTGCCTGGATCCTAGGTTTGAAACTGGGTTATCACTTTTAAAATTATTCTAAAAAACAAAAAACGAGCCGAAGCTCGTTTTTTTATATAGTTAGAATTTAGAAGCGGAAGCTGACACCCAGTTTTGCTACTGGTAGCCATTCATATTTATCATCATTACGAACTTCATTGATATGATCAGCAACTAACTGAGCATCTCCCGGTTCTCCACCTGTAGTACGTACATTGGTAACATTAGGATTACCAGTATAATAAGCACCTACTTCACCAAATACACCCCAACGGTTGGTAATTGCTGGTGAAAAGCCAATACCGAGATAAGGCGCAATTTCGTTACTGTAATCTAAGTCATAACCTAGGCTGGTTAAACTAGTTGCATTACCATCTATTTCAATAGTACCGCCATCATTACGCGCAAGTAAACCATATTGCTGATCAATATAACCTACACCAGCTGCAACATAGAACCAGTTCGCCCAAGGACGGATTTCAGCATTTAAATAGGTCAGGTTATTGTCCATATCGACATCGTAGTTGACATCATCTACTTCAATATCATCTGACCAAGAGATGTCACCACCGTTATAACCTAAAGTCACACCAACATATGGATTAACGTTCCACGAAAGTGCACCACCATAACCGGTAGTACCGACTTCAGCACGAACAGCTGCGGGTTTAAAGAAAGAGAAAGATGCTACACCTTCATCTGTTACGATCGTTTCATCAGCAGCCATAGCAGAGCCAGCTGCTGCAGCCAAAATGGAAACTGCTAAAATTTTATGTAAAGACTTCATTATTTCTCTCCTCAAAAGAACTTATTTTGATCATTAGTTATTCGTGATGGGTTCAATATAAAGGACTTAAAAAATATTTTTTATTCATGTTTTACTGATCTTTTGTTATTTTTTGATACAAATTAGTTTTTCTTGTTGATAACCTGGCTTTTTCTAACACTTCTACTACATTTTAAAATAATGAAAAATAACACTTATCACATTCATTATTTCAAACCTCCCACACTTTTGGCTATTTTTCATCTATTTTCAGTCTGCTCAACTATTTTTAATGCAATATAGTGTAAAATCTAGAAAATTTTTTCTGGAAGGAAGATCATGTCACAGCTTTCAACAATCATTGAAAAAGCGTTTGAAGATCGTGCGAATTTCACAGCTGCAGATTGCCCTGCTGAAATCCGTCAAGCAGTTGAGGACGTAATTGCTGGTCTAGACAATGGTACTTTACGTGTTGCTGAAAAAATCGATGGTGAATGGATTGTTCATCAATGGATTAAGAAAGCGGTATTGTTATCATTTAAATTAAACGACAACAAACCAATGCAAGCTTGTGATCTTCGTTTCTATGACAAAGTAGATACTAAATTCTCAGACTGGACTGAAGAACAATTCAAAGCGGCTGGCGTACGTGTAGTTCCTCCTGCGGTGGCGCGTAAAGGTTCGTTCCAGGCCAAAGGCGTGATCTTGATGCCTTCTTATGTCAACATCGGTGCCTATGTAGATGAAGGTACGATGGTGGACACATGGGCAACTGTGGGTTCATGTGCACAGATTGGTAAAAATGTTCACTTGTCTGGTGGTGTTGGTATTGGTGGTGTACTTGAACCACTTCAAGCCAACCCGACAATTATTGAAGATAACTGCTTTATCGGTGCACGTTCTGAAATCGTTGAAGGCGTGATCGTTGAAGAAGGTTCTGTAATTTCAATGGGCGTATTCATTGGTCAATCGACCAAGATTTATGATCGTGCCACTGGTGAAATTCACTATGGTCGCGTACCAGCAGGTTCAGTCGTTGTTGCAGGTAGTCTGCCTTCTAAATGTGGTACTTACAGCCTTTATGCTGCAATTATCGTGAAAAAAGTAGATGCGCAAACTCGTTCTAAAACCAGCCTGAACGATCTATTACGCGAAGACTAATATGTCTTAACTTAGAGGGCACATTGGTGTTCCTCGGAGCTTCAAGCGCTCCCCGTCTCTACGATCAGTCATGATCGTAGGGATTTTTATTTTTATACCCGGTTATTTATTTCTCAGTGGTTAGTTTTGTTATGAATACGCTTCGTTCTTCCGCAATTCCAGTTTCTGATCCGTCTGCGGGTTTACGCATTACGGAGATCTTCTATTCATTACAAGGTGAAGCCAATGCTGCGGGCTTGCCAACGGTTTTTATCCGCTTAACCGGCTGCCCGTTACGTTGTAGCTACTGTGATACCACCTATTCCTTTGAAGGTGGTGAGCGTCAATCTCTGGATGAAATTATTCAGACCACGCTCGATTTTAAAACACCCTTTGTCTGTGTGACCGGTGGTGAACCACTGGCTCAACCGAATGCCCTGCCTTTAATGCAGCGCCTTGCTGATTTAGGTTGTGAGGTTTCTTTAGAGACCAGTGGCGCTTTAGATGTTGCTAAAGTAGATCCGCGCGTTTCCAAAGTTCTAGATTTAAAAACCCCAACTTCAGGTGAAGTTGCACGGAATTTGTTATCCAATCTGGATCATTTAACGCCACATGATCAAATCAAGTTTGTGATCTGCAACCGTGAAGACTATGAATGGTCAAAGCAGCAGCTTGAACAGTATCAGCTTCAAAAGAAAGTCAGTACAGTCTGGTTCTCGCCTGCATTTGCGGTTGAAAAAGGCGCAGTTCGTTTACCGCAACTGGCGCGTGATTTGGCTCAGTGGATTTTAGAAGACCATCTCCCTGTTCGTTTCCAGTTACAGCTGCACAAGTTGTTATGGAATGATGAAACTGGTCGTTAATTTTTTGTAAAGTTACTTTTTTGGAGAATCAGCTTATGCGCCCTCGTGCCATTGTTCTGTTATCTGGCGGATTAGACTCAACTACATGTCTGGCTTGGGCACAGGCACGCTACGAATGTATCGCGATCAGTTTTAAGTATGGTCAGCGTTCAACCACAGAGCTGGATGCAGCCAAAGCACTGACTCAAGCTGCCGGTGTGGAACATCGTGTGATTAATATTGATCTGGGCAATCTGGGTGGCTCAGCCCTTACCGATCATAGCATTGAGGTGCCTGATCATGAACAAGCCGGTATCCCGATTACCTATGTTCCGGCACGTAATACCATCTTCCTTTCTTATGCTTTAGCCGCTGCGGAAGTATTTAAAGCCGAAGCAATTGTGATCGGAATTAATGCGGTTGATTACTCGGGCTATCCGGATTGCCGACCGGAATTTATTGACGCATTTGCCAACATGGCACGCCTTGCGACCAAGGTTGGCGTAGAGGGTCAGGCGCTCAAATTTGAAACACCTTTGTTACATTTATCCAAAGCAAATATTATTCGCTTAGGTATTGAACATGGCGTAGACTACAGTCAAACGGTGTCATGCTATCAAGCAGATGACCAAGGACGTGCCTGTGGCAAATGTGACAGTTGCCGTTTACGTAAACAGGGTTTTGCGGACGCAGGTGTTGAAGACCCGACACGTTATATACCGTAATAACAAGGTAGAGTTTATGAAGAATTTAAAATCAAGCATCGTGCTTTCAGCAATTGTTTCAGCTGCTGCTATGTTCGCAACAACGGCTCAGGCAGCTGATGACAAATTACAACAAGCTTATAAAAGCACCAATGTAAAATCTGCATTGATCAATGTTTGTAAAGATGAAACTGGCAAAGGTAAAAAACTGACCGCTGCTGAAGTCAGTAAATATTGTACTTGCGCTGTTGAAGCAGATGGTAAACTAACCAATGCACAAAAATGGGAAATCCAAAGCACCATTAATCAGAAGAAAAGTCCTGGAACTTTAGCTTTTGTACAGAAGCAGAATAAAGACCTGCAAGCATGTTTTGGTCCACAGTTAACAGGCAAACTGAAAACTTTGACTGAAGAAGCAATGAAATCAGCTCAAGCTGCGCCGAAGAAATAATATCTCATTATTCTTTGATGAAATAAGCCACTATAATGTGGCTTATTTTTTTGAAAAATTTAAATAAAACAGGAGTTAATATGACTGCCATCAGTTTGCTTGACCAGAGTTTCCCTGCAACGACAGCTGAAATCAATTTAACCCAGCTGGATACAGAATGGCTGGTGATTTATTTTTATCCTAAAGATTCTACTCCGGGTTGTACCACTCAAGCCGTCGGATTTTCTTGTTTAAAAGATCAGTTTGATGCTTTAAATACCACCATTATTGGCGTATCTCGTGATTCGGTCAAAGCCCATCAAAACTTTACTGAAAAGCAGAATCTGAGTATTAATCTGATCAGTGATAAAGAAGAAATCCTGTGTAATCACTTTGATGTGATTAAAGAAAAAAACATGTATGGCAAACAAGTCATGGGGATCGAGCGTTCGACTTTTATTTTCCATAACGGCGAACTGGTCAAAGAATATCGTAAAGTCAAAGCCGCAGGTCATGCCGAACAAGTCCTGGAAGATTTAAAAGCTCTGCAAAGTGCTTAATTGACTATTTCCTGCAAGGATAAAAGCTCGAAAAAATCGGGCTTTTTTTGTGATTACTTTGATGTAATACAAGCATTTTATATGTCTTCTATGCTTCAATTTTTAAAGCTAAGCAATAGACATGCAGCAGTCTATTAATCTGAAAAAAGACTGTATTCAAACACCCTTAATTAACTTCACAATGACCCGAGAGATGCAGATTCACTTTCTCCCCTACGCCTGCGATCCCCTTTCTCATGCCGAAATCACTGCGGTTAATCACTGCAAATGCCTGGACTTCGAGCAAGTTGTCATTAGACAGACTCGACTTAAAGGTTGTTTCAAAAATCACCGGTTTGGTCACACCACGCAAAGTCAAATTGCCTAAAACATTGTATTTACCATTGCCCAGGTCTTTAAACTGGATACTTTTAAAACTTACCGTTTTGTATTTTTCAACATAAAAAAGGTCTTCACCCAAAATCATATGTTTCAATAACGGTTTATTAAAACTCAAACTCTCGACATCCATGACCAGATGCGTTGAAGCATTTTGCGGTGCTTTGGCATCAAACTGCATGCTGGATTGCACCTGATTAAACTTGGCTTTGACCACAGTCAGTCCCATTGACTTGATCTCAAAGCCGACATCACTTTTAGGAGTGAGCGTCCATGATTTTGCAAAAGTCTGACTGCTGAAAAATAAACAGATTGCCAGGCCAATCAGTCCAGTTTTTATTGTTGTTTTCAATTTTAAATCCACCTTGTTTAATTTCTTATTGATCGGATTTAGATACACGCTTCAAGCTGAAATTAAATTTTCTTTTCAGTTTTAGAATTTTTGTTTTCGTTATTTTTATACCAGTTAACTGAAGTTTTTGTAAAACCCTTAGTGACTAATGGAAAAAATAATCGTTAGTATTTATTTTTAAGAAATGGCCTAATCGAAGTATGCTCATCGAATGGAGACTGTTAATACTTTGATTTTAAAATTCATCTCCTAAATATGATCATATATTTCAACAAAATCTGAAGTAAAATTTGCTTACACAGCGAGCACTGCAAACTCTATTTTCTATTGTGATTCTCTTTGAAAAATGTTTAAAACAGAATGTCTAGACAAATATCAATTACAGACCTTACTCGCATTCTCTTGCTCAAAATATAAAAATCCTCAATTGAGGATTTTTATATTACCAGTTGAATTAAATACTGAGAATTAATGACCCTGCGACGATCCACATGGTACAAGCAATGAGAGCATCCAGAACCTTCCAGGCATGGCGATGCTGAAACCAGGGTGTCAATATCTTTGCCCCATAGCCCAAGCTAAAAAAGAAAAACCAAGATGCACAGACAGCACCAAGCGCAAACCACCATTTTCCTAGGCTATATTGCGTTGAAATTGAACCAATCAGGATGACGGTTTCTAAATAAACATGCGGGTTTAACCAGGTAAATGCCAGACAGATCATCAACACTTGTAAAAAATGTGCTGTAACTTGATCACTTGGAGCCAAAACTTCTGTTGATTTAAATGCACTGATTGCATGTTGCAGACCATAATAAAACAGGAATCCTGCGCCGATATATTTAGAAAACATAACCGCATTTGGATAATGTTCAATGATGTGAGCAAAACCAAAAACACCTAATAATATCAAAATAGTATCAGACAAGGCACACGTCAAACAGACCAGGAAGATATGCTGCTGTTTTAAACCCTGTTTTAGTACAAAGGCATTCTGCGCCCCGATACTGACAATCAGGCTCATACCTACAGCAAAGCCACTGACCATATAACTGAACATCACATTCCCCTTTTTTGAATACATGAATTATTCAACAAAAAGGAAGCTATGCATTAAAACTAAGTTAATATCAATTTAACTAAATTTTTCTTAGATTGTAGCGATGCTGAATGCGAAACAATGTGATGCTTTTTACGCGGTTGCAAAAACCGGAAGTTTTGATCTGGCCGCAGAACAACTCAATATTACTGCCTCAGCAGTGACCCTTCGTGTTCAGAGTCTGGAAAAACAATTGGGACACTTGCTGCTGGTGAGAGACCGGCCTTGTCGCGTGACTCAATCTGGACAAACTTTATTGCATTATTTACAGCATCAGCGTTTGCTAGAACAGAATTTGATGCAGGATTTGGGCGGACAGGTACAACAGGAAGGTTTTTACTGTCTGAATATTGCCACCAATGCCGATTCACTTGCGACCTGGTTATTGCCGACCTTACAAGCCCAACTGATCCAGCATAAAATTGTGCTGCATTTTCAACTGGATGACCAATCACAAACCCATCATTTACTGGAAGCCGGACTGGTCAATGCCTGTTTGAGCACTGAAGCCAAAGCCATGAAAGGCTGTCTGGCCGAGCGGATTGGACAAATGCACTACCGTCTGGTTGCCACGCCTGAATTTGCCCGGAACTGGTTTCAACAAGGAATACATCGTGATGCCTTACGCCACGCACCGGCGATTCTGTTTAATGAAAAAGACCAGTTGCATACCCAGTATATCCAGCAAGAATTTGGCCTGAGTCCGGCACAATATCCTCACTTTTTTATTCCATCGACGCATGCATTTTTTGATGCCATTGTCATGGGCTTGGGTTATGGCTGGTTGCCGGATTATCAAACCCGGCATTTGCTGGAATCAGGACAATTGATTGAACTTTCCGGTGAAATGCGAATTGAAGTCCCCTTGTATTGGCATCACTGGAAACAGCAGTCTCCTGCTCTGGCGATTCTGGGTGAATGTTTAAAACAGCATGCTCAGACCACCATGAATCAGCCTCTAGCCATCTGATCGAGTCAGGCCAGATTGCTTTTATCCTTCTGGACAAATTTTTGACTGAGTTGCTGATAGGTTTCGGTATGCTGGAATTGCTCTAGAAACTCAATCGTGCCTTGTGGAAATTTATCCCGTTGAATTTCACCGCGATAATAAGCTTCACGCATCGGCGTAGCGGATAAAGCACCTTCCAGGCTTTCCAGTTCGACCATTTCCCATTCCGGGAAAAATTTTAAATAATATGAAGAATCATCTTTAAAATGTCCAATCAGTCCGACTTTGGCATTCGGTTCTATGGCCTGATTTATCAGCGATTTCACCAGTTTTTGCCATTTTTCATCGTTATAAACATCAATGACTTCTACAAATTGAATCCGCGCCTGATCTTCCGGACTAAAATTTGCAAGGATCATGGCTTCACGTTCCGAAGCCAGAAATGGATTTTTGATATTGCGTTTATTCTGCGCAGAACCAAGGGCCAAAATCACATTTTGACTGTGTTCCAAAGCAATCTGAATGGTTTGCATATGCGCCAGATGAAAAGGCTGAAAACGGCCAATGAAAACCAGATAATCAAATGTATAGTTCATAACAGATCATTTTTATGACTCATGAGTTGTGCCGCCCCAATAAATATGCGACATAATCAATCTCATAAAATCAAATTAAGTTTTAAAGCAAGGATAGTACGATGACACTGAGCTGTATTCAACAACCTCATGAGCATTTGCATGCGAATTTAGAACATGGCGTACTCACTTTAGCCATCAATCGCCCGGAAGCGAAAAATGCCTTATACAGCGAGCTGTATTTATGGATTGCTCAAGCGCTCGATGAAGCAGATCAGGACAATCAGGTGCGTGTGGTGGTGTTACGCGGTCAGGACACGGACTTTAGCGCGGGCAATGATATGCAGGATTTCATGAAATCTGCTGCCAAGAAAGGTCAGGCCCCTGCGGCTGAAGGCCCGCCCTTTATTTTACTCAAAGCGGCTGCCAAGTTTTCCAAGCCTTTAATTGCAGCGGTACGTGGCGTTGCAATCGGGATTGGGGTAACCATCTTATTGCATTGTGACTTGGTCTATAGTGACAATACTGCCCTGTTCCAGATTCCATTTGTCAGTCTGGGCCTATCGCCTGAAGGCGCTTCAAGCAAATTGCTGATTCAGCAGGCGGGCTATCATAAAGCGGCTGAATTATTGCTGACTGCACAAAAATTCAATAGCGAAAAAGCACTCGGTGCCGGTCTGGTGAATAGTATTGAAGAAGATGCCTATGCGGCTGCACAAAAACAGGCGCAGACTTTAGCAGCATTACCTTTGGCATCTTTGAAGCAAACCAAAGCCTTGATGAAACATAATCTGGATGAAATTGTGGCCTGCATCGATCATGAAGCAGAAATTTTCATGCAGCGCGTTGGCTCTCCGGAAATGCTGGAAGCCGTACAAGCTTTTATGCAAAAACGTAAACCTGATTTCACACAATTCAACTAATTTTCAAACTTAGGATCTCAATGAGCTGGTTTAGACTGCCTCATTGATTCCTTTACCTGTAAGAATAAAGAATATGTCTACTGAAAATTCATCCATTATTGCCCAGTCTCCTGAAACCATTGATAGCGCCAATCCTGATAAAAAACGTTATTATGAACCTGCTCCACAGGATATTGATGTCGATAATTTCCGTAAAGTGATCGAAAGTCGTCGTTCAGTGCGTAAATTTACCAAAAAACCAATTCCAGAAGATGTACTTGATGCTTGTCTGGATCTGGCGTTGCTGGCTCCCAATTCGTCAAACTTGCAGCCCTGGACATTTTATGTGGTACAAAACCCGGCGAAGAAAAAGCGACTGGTCAAAGCCTGCATGAGCCAACTGGCAGCAAAAACGGCTTCTGAGCTGATTATCTGTGTGGCACGTACCGACCGTATTGATGAAATGGCCAAACGGAATGTCAATGAATTTCCATATCCGGAAGCGCCAGCTGCCATCAAAAAATACTATAAATACATTCCATATAACTATAAAACCGGTTATTTAAATGTCTTTGGCAACTTTAAAAAAGTGGCTTTCAAAGTTGCCCGCACTTTAGATAAACAGATGCCTGTTTCTGCCTTTAGTCCAAATGATGCCAAACTTTGGGCAACCAAAACAACGGCACTGGCTTGCGAAAATCTGGTCTTGGCCTTACGTGCTTATGGTTTTGACAGCTGCATGATGGAAGGTTTTGATGAACCGATGGTACGCGATATCTTGGGCTTAAATGATCAGCAATATCCAGTCATGGTGATTGGTGCAGGTGAACGCGCCAAAGACGGCGTGTTCTTCCCGCAATACCGTTTTGATCGTGAGTTATTTATCCAGAAAGTTTAACAGTATAGTCAAACTACTTTATTATCCATACAGGATTCGAAAAAAACTCGAAATAATTCATCGACTGAGTCGATCAACCATTCTTTACGCTTACGTTTAACCCATGCCCACATCTGTTCTATAGGATTTAAATCAGGGCTGTATGCAGGAAGCCAAAGAATTTTATGCCCTTGTTGTTCCAATAACTCCAGAATATCTGCTCTTTTATGAAATGCTGCATTATCCATAACCACTACACTATTTTCAGGTAATGCTGGTATGAGGAATTGCTCAATCCAAAAATGAAAAACATCTGAATTGATTTTGCAGTCAAATAAACCTACTGAAAATAAATACCCTTTATGGATTGCTCCAATGGCATTGGTCTGATTCTTTAATTGCCAATTATATTGC
>NZ_VPEC01000110.1:0-1789 GCF_013417355.1 Acinetobacter sp. YH12255 | reverse complement strand
CATTTTTCGATATTTTTACGAATCGGGCGGCTCAGTTCCCGCTGGCGTGCCGCTTCCTTACGCTGTGCTTCTTTGTCCAGTTTGGAAATGGTTGCTTTGACTTCGACCTGAGATTTCACCGGCTCGGCTGGCTTTTGTCCATTTTTGATCATCTCAATGCGGGCTTGGCGTAACCAGTCGGCATAAGCGGTCAGATCACCGTCAAATTCACGGCATTGACCATTATGTACCAGCAGCAATTCATCACAGACACTGGCAATCAGCTGGCGTTCATGCGACACCAGCACCACAGCACCTTCAAAATCCTGCAAGGCCATGGTTAATGCATGACGCATATCCAAGTCTAAATGGTTGGTCGGTTCATCCAGAATCAACACGTTTGGACGCTGCCAGACAATCAATGCCAAAGCCAGACGGGCACGTTCACCGCCCGAGAAACTTTCACTCGGCGTATCCATGCGTTCGCCGCTAAAACCAAAACTGCCCAGGAAAGAACGTAAGCTGGCTTCACTGATTTTTTTATCGGCAATACGTGCCAGCTGTAACATCGGGCTGGCATTGCCATCCAGTGCATCCATTTGGTGTTGGGCAAAGTAGCCAATATTGAGCAGTTCCGAGTCTTTGCGCAGACCCTGAAGCAATTTTAAATCACCGACCAGCGATTTAATTAGGGTAGATTTACCGGCACCATTCATCCCGAGCAAACCAATCCGGCTGCTTGGCGTGATCTGTACATTGACATTGGTGACAATCAGCTTGTCACCATAACCAATATCGGCATGTTCCAGTTGCAATAAAGGCGAACTCATTTTGGTCGGTTCACGGAAACTGAAGGTAAATGGTGTATCAACATGGGCAGCAGACAGTTCCTGCATACGCTCCAGCTGTTTGATCCGGCTCTGTGCCTGCTTGGCTTTGGTGGCTTGCGCTTTAAAACGGTCAATATATTTTTGCAGATGTGCGCGGGTTTCCAGCTGCTTTTCATAAGCCTGTTGCTGCTGCGCCAGACGTTCACTGCGGGTACGCTCGAAGGTCGAGTAGTTACCGGTATATAAAATCAGTTCCTGATTTTCAATATGTAAAATATGGTCGGTAATCGCATCGAGAAAATCCCGGTCATGCGAAATCAGCACCAGCGTACCTTCATAGGCTTTCAGCCAGTCTTCGAGCCAGAGAATGGCATCCAGGTCTAAATGGTTGGTCGGTTCATCAAGAAGGAGTAAATCGGAACGGCTCATCAGGGTACGCGCCAGATTCAGGCGCATGCGCCAGCCACCAGAAAAACTGGACACATCCAGTTGGGATTGATGTTCAAAAAAGCCCAGACCGGCCATCAGTTGCGAAGCTTTGGCCGGCGCAGAATAACCTGAAATTTCATCAAAACGGCCATATAAATGCGCCAGTTCTGCATCATCCAGTTGATCTGGCTGCTCCAGTTTCTGCTGAATATCCCAGTATTCTTCATCGCCGGACAAGACGAAATCAATGGCTTTCATATTCAGCGCTTTGATTTCCTGTGCCATATGCGCCACGGTCCATACCGCAGGACGGGTCAACGAACCGGTGTCTGACTCCATGCCGCCGAGCAAAGCTGAAAACAGGGTCGATTTCCCGGCACCATTGACACCCGTTAGGCCAATTTTCCATCCTGGGTGTAACTGCATCGACGCTTTTTGAAATAAAACACGTCCACCGCGACGTATAGATAACTGGTCTAACTGAATCATTGAGAAATCAAAGCTAAGAAATAAGATGCGCCTATTCTAAAGGAAAGCCTTGTGAAAATGAA
>NZ_VPEC01000109.1:0-1879 GCF_013417355.1 Acinetobacter sp. YH12255 | reverse complement strand
AGTACCAGCGTACGGCCCACAGAATGATGTCACGCTGAAAATGCCGGCCTTTGAATGGGTTCATGTGCAGCTCCATCAGCAAAAGGGGATGATAAGTTTATCACCACCGACTATTTGCAACAGTGCCGAAAATAGCATTGATTTAGAGCTTTATGATCCAAAGCATACTGCAACCAACCAAACACAGGGTTTGAAATTACTGAGCAGTGAAAAACCTAGAACATTAACCAATGTCCCACTTAAAGTAACGACCACTAATATTCCATTAAGACATAGTGCCGCAGTAAGGGCAGCAGAAACCATGCTGATGGCGGATAGTACAACTTCAACCACTTTTTATAATTGTACAACAGGTTTTAATGTGAAAAACGCTGCGGGTACAAAATTTGCGACCACAGCGGCTCACTGTAAGAATTACAAAATTACTGTAGATGACCGCAAGACAACTGGCAATGATAATATTGCACTAACCTTTGTGGGAGACTTCTGGAATGGTAGTCAGGATTTCCAAACCATGAGTTTAGTATCATCTACACATACCTTGAACCCAGAATTTTTCGCCAGTGACAATGTGGTCAAAACTCTAACTGGTCGACGTACACAAGGTAACACACCTGTTGGTACGTATGTCTGTCATTATGGAATGAAAACTGGTTATAGTTGTGGTACGGTTCAGTCGACCGCATTTAAAGCATTTGGTACTGACAATAAATGTGGACCATCAGGGGCAGGTGTGTGTAATGCAACATGGGTAAAAGTTTCAGGTCCAACGTTGGATTGTTGGGGTGGCGATAGTGGTGGTCCAATCTTTATTGGAAGTGTGGCGGCAGGGTTATTATCTACTGCAACTTATCAAGGCACATGGAGTTCTTCCATGAAAGGTCAGGGGTATTGCGGAGGTGCCGCCAAACCTAATGGATATATGACCTATATGTCTACTGATGAACTCTATAAAGAGGGTTACTCATTATTATACGGACAATAACGATGACTAGAATATTTATACTGATGTTCGTCGTTGGACTTTTGAGCGCTTGTCATAAGCCTTCATCAGCCGATCAGTCCAAGATACAAGAATTACAAGTGATGTCCTTTAGTGAGCAGACCTTGGCGCAATTTTCTTGGGAATTAATCGAGGCAACAAATGCTAATAGTGAACGTATAGATTCATTATTTCTGGCTTCAAAACCTGACCAACCTATCACGCTAAAATTTGCAGAAAAGATGCTGTATATTGGGAATTTGTTTTGTAATATAAATTCGATTGGTATTCATTTTAAGGGCAATCATTTATATGCTGAACAACCAATTGTTGCCACAATGATGGGCTGTCCTGATGATATCAACTTACGTGAAAGTACGATGATAGATATTCTGGTGAATGCTCCCACATTATATCTTCAATCTCGTAAGGGGCAGGCACAACTGCTTATAGAAACACAAAAAAAAGAGAAATTGATTTTTAAAGGTGTTCAAGTCAACAAGTAGTCTAAATTCTTGCAGTACACTGATGAAAATCATAAGGTAAAGTTAGATATGAGGAAGCCCAATCATTTAGTTGGGCTTCTTTGTTTAAATATAATTTTAAGAGCCGGTAACTTATTTTCTGT
This sequence comes from Acinetobacter sp. YH12255, assembly GCF_013417355.1. NCBI lineage: Bacteria > Pseudomonadati > Pseudomonadota > Gammaproteobacteria > Moraxellales > Moraxellaceae > Acinetobacter > Acinetobacter sp. YH12255. The sequence goes on along the minus strand of NZ_VPEC01000109.1, from coordinate 269 downwards.
AAGTTCCCTTTTACTATTTTTCTTTTGAGTATTTTATTAATCTAATTCTTTTACGCACTCAATAAGTATTACCACTATACCAACTCTTAGAAAGAGCTTTGAATTCCCTATTTAACATAATGGATATTATACGAAATTGAAATGTAAGCCCAAAATAGAAATGTCCGGTTTCTCCAAAGTAAAAATGTCCGCTTTTAGAATATGCACTTTTGCGATTATTGAAGCGGACGGTTTGATATGTTGGTGTCTATGTCGGATAAAGAACTTAA
>NZ_VPEC01000108.1:0-1975 GCF_013417355.1 Acinetobacter sp. YH12255 | reverse complement strand
AGTACCAGCGTACGGCCCACAGAATGATGTCACGCTGAAAATGCCGGCCTTTGAATGGGTTCATGTGCAGCTCCATCAGCAAAAGGGGATGATAAGTTTATCACCACCGACTATTTGCAACAGTGCCCAAAAAAGTTCGTGGTGGAGAAAAGATAAGCTATGCAAGGCTTTAGGAGACGTGGTTTTTCAGGATGACGAAGAACGATTCGGCGCTAGGTGCAACATAGGTGCATCGCACGAGCGCTAGGAACGGCGAAAAAAGGCGGACGTGGCGAAATCGGTAGACGCAGCAGACTTTAAAATTGGAGTGCCCGCGGGGAAATCCGCGGAGTAGAACCGCTCAAAGTCGGGGAACGCTAACGGGCAATACCCTAAGCCAATCCCGAGCCAAGCCCCTTCGGGGGAAGGTGTAGAGACTGGACGGGCGGCGCCTAAAGCCTTCGGGCAATGGCGAAGGGACAGTCCAGACCACGAACGTCATCAGACGGCGGCGAAAGTCGAGGTGGTACGAAAATCTGCTTCTCTGTGAGAGTACGGGTTCGAGTCCCGTCGTCCGCACCACAAAGCCAAACATCCCTGCGATGATCGACCTCTGGGCGTTTGGTCGTGAGCCCGCCACCCTCGCGCTACGCTTTGCGCAGGCGTCGAAGGCGATCAGGTGCGCCCATCGATTCCGTCGAGCACCATCGCTGCGAGTTCATCGCTGGTGTGTGCACCACTATCGAGAACACGGGTTGTGCATGGAAGCCGTTCCCTTGCGGCCAAGCATCGGGCGACATTCGCTAATCGCCACTCTCGAATCTCCGCATTTCGATTCGGGTCAGGATGCATGGTCTGGTTCGCGATCCGGTGACGCAATAGGTCCTCGTTGAGCGTCAGAAAGATGTGCAGCAGCTGATCGTCGATCCGCCTTACCCCGTCGAGTATCTCAGTCAGATAGTCCGGGTGCACGAGCGTCATTGGGATGATGATGTCCTGCGAGTAATTCCTTCGAATCTCCCTGACCGCCGCGATCGTAAGTCCCCTCCACAAGGGGAGATCCTGATAGTCTCCGCTCGCTGGCATGGGGACCGTTTCTTTCACCACGAACCCGATTTCCTCGGGGTCAAAGATCAGCGATTTGGAACGCCGATCGCGCAGCCGCTTAGCGAGCGTCGTCTTTCCGGCGCCGAAAGGTCCGTTGATCCAGATTATCATTGTCGACGGCCTCTAACCTGAAGGCTCGCAAGAGCGCTCGACGGCCTCGTGCGGAGGCACGATCGGAGTGGTTCCGAAATGCTTCTCAAGATAGGTGACGCCGAACGTCACGATGTCCTGCGCGTCGAACAGGTAGCACTGAGCAAAGCCCACGACACCTTCTCGATGGCGACCGAGCTTCACGTAAGCATTTGCTATAGTTTCAACCGCATCCGGCTTTCCTTCGATAGCAAAGCAATCGAGAATGCCGTTTGAATCGTAATCCGATGCCGTTTTCCAGGCGACTTCACCGTCTCTTCCAAGCATCGGCATCTCATACGTCACCCACCGTTTGTTGGGGATATCGGCAACCGCCTCGGCGTAGTGCAATGCGGTAACGGAGTTTAGCGGCGCACCCAACAGCAGGGCCTTCCCGCCAAGGCGAACGAACCGCTCGACGGGCGATCCTTCCCCCAAGGCGTGACCGAGTTCGTGAGGCTCCGTCAGCGTTTCAGCCAGCGGACCAACCGCGACCATCGATGCATCGGGGTGCGCGCTGCGCCGCGCGCCGGGGGCTTGAACCAGAAATTGATTCAGCAGGCCGAACCCACGGTAAGTCCCGGCTGTTGCGGGATCGAACGGCAGCCAGGTACGGCGGGCTTCGTCATCCAGCCGAGCGCCATTCAGAGTCTCCTCGTAGGGTGATCGGTCCCACGACGCGTATCCCATCACAGTGCCAGTCGGCCCAACCGCGGAGCGTAACGCGGCAACGACCGTCTCCGCTCCTCCTTCGACCGGA
>NZ_VPEC01000107.1:0-1990 GCF_013417355.1 Acinetobacter sp. YH12255 | reverse complement strand
TTCAAACAAATTCAGGCTGGGTTTATACTGCATTTATTATTGATGTGTTCTCACGAGCAATTGTTGGATGGAAAGTATCGACACGGATGAATACAGATATGGTGCTCGATGCATTGGAGCAAGCATTTAGGGCGGCAGAGGGGGCTGGAACGCTGAGTGCGCCCATGCCGCATTGCGAAGCAAAAGATAATCGGATAAAATGTAGCAATTCATATTCGTAAGCGTGGAGTAATCAGATGGGAAATTCCAAGTCAGCAGACAAGTAAGCCGCAACAACCAGTATTGTTGTTGCGGCGCTCTGTAAGGCTAGTCTCATCTGATTGCTGACGAGCAGACGTCGCCCGGTATTCCTTAATCGAGGGTTGATTCGTCATGACCACCACACGCCCCGCGTGGGCCTATACGCTGCCGGCAGCACTGCTGCTGATGGCTCCTTTCGACATCCTCGCTTCACTGGCGATGGATATTTATCTCCCTGTCGTTCCAGCGATGCCCGGCATCCTGAACACGACGCCCGCTATGATCCAACTCACGTTGAGCCTCTATATGGTGATGCTCGGCGTGGGCCAGGTGATTTTTGGTCCGCTCTCAGACAGAATCGGGCGACGGCCAATTCTACTTGCGGGCGCAACGGCTTTCGTCATTGCGTCTCTGGGAGCAGCTTGGTCTTCAACTGCACCGGCCTTTGTCGCTTTCCGTCTACTTCAAGCAGTGGGCGCGTCGGCCATGCTGGTGGCGACGTTCGCGACGGTTCGCGACGTTTATGCCAACCGTCCTGAGGGTGTCGTCATCTACGGCCTTTTCAGTTCGATGCTGGCGTTCGTGCCTGCGCTCGGCCCTATCGCCGGAGTATTGATCGGCGAGTTCTTGGGATGGCAGGCGATATTCATTACTTTGGCTATACTGGCGATGCTCGCACTCCTAAATGCGGGTTTCAGGTGGCACGAAACCCGCCCTCTGGATCAAGTCAAGACGCGCCGATCTGTCTTGCCGATCTTCGCGAGTCCGGCTTTTTGGGTTTACACTGTCGGCTTTAGCGCCGGTATGGGCACCTACTTCGTCTTCTTCTCGACGGCTCCCCGTGTGCTCATAGGCCAAGCGGAATATTCCGAGATCGGATTCAGCTTTGCCTTCGCCACTGTCGCGCTTGTAATGATCGTGACAACCCGTTTCGCGAAGTCCTTTGTCGCCAGATGGGGCATCGCAGGATGCGTGGCGCGTGGGATGGCGTTGCTTGTTTGCGGAGCGGTCCTGTTGGGGATCGGCGAACTTTACGGCTCGCCGTCATTCCTCACCTTCATCCTACCGATGTGGGTTGTCGCGGTCGGTATTGTCTTCACGGTGTCCGTTACCGCGAACGGCGCTTTGGCAGAGTTCGACGACATCGCGGGATCAGCGGTCGCGTTCTACTTCTGCGTTCAAAGCCTGATAGTCAGCATTGTCGGGACATTGGCGGTGGCACTTTTAAACGGTGACACAGCGTGGCCCGTGATCTGTTACGCCACGGCGATGGCGGTACTGGTTTCGTTGGGGCTGGTGCTCCTTCGGCTCCGTGGGGCTGCCACCGAGAAGTCGCCAGTCGTCTAACCGACGACTGGTAGCAGGCCCGCTCCGATGCGGCGCACTAACCATCGAAACCTCGTGAATGTCGGTATCCTGTCTGGCAGGATACCGCTCATTTCCCTTGTTCAGTTCATCGCCGTCGCCGAGCATCTGAATTTTCGGCATGCGGCCAAGGCACTTGGTATCAGCCAGTCGAGCGTCAGCGCGCGTGTGAAAGCGCTGGAGGATAACCTTGGTGTCCTGCTATTTGAGCGCCATGCGCGGGGCGTTCGGCTAACAGACGCAGGCAGGCACTTCATGGGGCACTGTTGCAAATAGAGATTTGAGTCGATGATGTTCCCTTTAAAAAGTACTTAGAGACCGAAAACCCTGTTGATTAGACACACTTCACCCTGAGGCTGACCATAATAAAATGACGATGCTTGTC
>NZ_VPEC01000106.1:0-2071 GCF_013417355.1 Acinetobacter sp. YH12255 | reverse complement strand
CGGAATAAGTTTGATTTCGTCCGTGCTTGCCTTGTGGTTGTGCATACCATTGGGTCTTAGGATCAAACCAGATTGAAATATTTCCTCGCTTGATTAAAGCTTGGTTATACGAGGACCAATTGGTTGTACGGTAAGTTTTAGGTGCAGGCTTCTTCATCTGGAAATTATATTGCTAAAGAAGCCCTCAAGAATAGCTTTGTGCAACAAAGCCATCTTTCTCTAAAAATCTAAGATGAGTTGAATATAGCATACATTCAACTCAACTAATGAGCCGAATGTGTTGGTTAATTAGCTCATCTATTTATCTAGGACAGTTTTAGAATTTTTCCTGATTCCATCAGATCTCTAGGGGAAAAGTTATCCCCAATTTCTGTAGATAAAAGCGGGACAACTTTTAGCCTTTTTTGTACGCCCTGGCGCACAGACATTTAGGGATTTTGCGGCTAGGGGATCTGTGCTTTTTTACTTATGATGAAATCATGCAGGAACAGGAAGTTCCGGAACAGAAAACAACAACGATAAGTTCTAACACTAGGATAGTGAGGGTAGAATAGCAGCTACCAAAGATCGCACTGTAAAAAACCCTGGCAGGATGTCAGGGTTTTTTATTGCTTGGATTCTCAGACGAAATGCAACAGAGATTAATTTAGGTAGGAAGTGGGATGAGATAGTATCTTGCTTCCAGACCGACCAAAGTCAAAGTTGCACAATGAAGTGGGATTGATTAATAGCAGACAGTGGTAAATTAATTTGGAAAATTTTCCCCCGAATATCTTTTATTCCAAAATTTTTCAGGCGTGCAGTATGCATTTTTAAATACTTTTCTGCATTATCTTGACTATCAAACAGGTAAATTCCCCCTGCTTCCTGAGCATCGCTATTTTCTGTCCATATTTTCCAGATCATGCCAGCTTCCTGATTAATACTTTCTGCAAGTGTTTGATAGGCGCGACTCATCTCTTCTCCAAATGGGCCTGGCGTCGGAAAGTCTACCTGAAGAATAACAGCCATGGTTTTATCCTCTACCGTCCAATAGCAATCTTCATACTCTAGCATTTTTCTAATGATTTTAAAGAAAAATTAGTCCTAAAATTGACTATTAAAAATTTTTGAATTTACTAGGCACCGTTGATATTTACTATTTATAATTAAAACTATGAGAATAGCTTCAATAAAATTAAGTAAATTTGAATTATGATGAATGGATAAATTACGCAGAATAACTTTTAAATTTTGCCAGTGTTGATCTTTCAGCATGGTACGAGGCATATCGAATAGTGAAATTAGGTTTGAAGATTTGATTTTACTACTTCGCTATTTGTTAAGCTAAAATGTCAACACACCCTAATATTTCATGATCATCACTGGTAATTCGGTTGAGCGAAGTACAGCTGTGGCCACACTTCCGAGTCTCCATTTTTTAAAACCTCTGCGACCATGCGATCCCATCACAATGAGATCAGCCTGTATCTGTTTGGCAGTTTTCACAATACTTTCTTCAAACACTACACTTTTTAGGACTTTAGTTTCAACTTGAACGCCCGCTGCATATGCAATTTCACTTGCTTGTTTTAATACCTCTTCTGCATTCGCATAAGCTTGAATAAAGTGTTCTTTCATTGGAGCAGAGACATAATAATAATAGAAATCTGCATCTGTAAATGGATCTTCAGAAACCAGACTGATGAAGGTCAATCTGCTATCGAATACCTGAGCAATTTCGACCGCATGTTTTACCGCGGAGAATGAAACTTTTGAACCATCAACTGGTACTAAAATATTCTGGTATGACATCGATAATGCTCCAAATACGAACTTTCTATTCAGTTATAGATAACATAAGCATGTTAGCGCTTCAATTTAAAGCATTAAACAATATCAAATTTATCCGGAATACTACTTAACGGCTTTGTTGCACAAAGATTTGAAATGCAAAGCGCCCCGAATTGAGCCAAATTTAAGGCGTAACTTGGGTAAGTGGTCGACCTAATTCCGTAAATCTGTTAAGGACTGCTACACGTACATGGATCTCATTCACTTGGCTATCAAAACTCCTTGCACTGAGTTTATC
>NZ_VPEC01000105.1:0-2138 GCF_013417355.1 Acinetobacter sp. YH12255 | reverse complement strand
ATGAAGACGGCTTACGCCACCATCAAAGGTATTGAGGTGATGCGTGCACTACGCAAAGGCCAGGCCTCAGCATTTTATTATGGTGATCCCCTGGGCGAAATGCGCCTGGTAAGCAGAGTTTTTGAAACGTAAGGCCTTTGAATAAGACAAAAGGCTGCCTCATCGCTAACTTTGCAACAGTGCCCTCGCGATGACATCGCCCAGCGGCTGGCCATCATCCTGTGCATCGACCAGGGCGCCCCCGATCTCGGCGAAGGATTTCAGGGTGTCACGCACCACCCCCGCTTCGTCTGCGACCTTTGCATGGCAAATACGCTCCGAAGCACGGTAGAGACGGCCGACGATCCGGTCGTGGGTTTCGACCACTGCGTCGGCCAACATCGCCTGCCATTCCGAGACGCAAACAGCCAAGATCGCAAGCCGCCTGTCCTCCGGGAGATCGCGCATGCCGTCGGCATAATACCGTTCACCCTGCCTGCGCAGACGAGTCACCCGATGGGCAGGAACGCCGCCAACAGATCCTCGGGGAGATCGATGCGTTGCAGATATTCGAGCCGGTCGAGCAGCCGGTTGGCCGACGAAGAGTTCGAGCCAGGCTCGAACTGGCGCAGCCACACAAAACGGGTCACCCGATCATCAGCCGTCTCCTCGAGCAATGCCAGCAACTGTTCTCGGATCGACATAGGCAGCCGACTGGCGATCCTCGTCTCGATGCGTCGCTCGGCATCGACGAGAGCCGCGGCACAAAGCCGCTCGATCGTGGATGTCGCGGGAAGGACAGTGCGGGTGCGTCGGCACTCGGCTACGAAGCGACGGGCGATATCCTCGTTCGACACCGCCATCTCGGCTTCTCGGAACAACCATTCCTTCAGCTCGCTCGCACCACGTCCGGAGAAGGTGCGGAAGCCGTAGAGCCCCCGTAACTCGGCAAGATGCTCGTGCCGTGTTTCCTCGCGGGCAGCATAGTCTACGAGATCGTCGGCACCCAGGCCAAGCTGCGCTCCGATAAATTCGATGACCTCTGCAGGGATCAGTTCGCCTGGAGCCAGCACCCGGCCGGGATAGCGCAGGACACACAATTGCAGGGCGAAGCCGAACCTGTTGTGAGCGCGCCGACGCAGCCTGATATGCCCAAGGTCTTCATCACTCAGCGTATAGTGCTTGAGCAAATCCGTCTGTGAAGTCGGCAAGCGCAACAGCGCGTCTTTCTGCCGATCGGTTAGAGTGACGCGACGCGGCATACATGTTCCTTTTTCAAAATCTGATAGCGTTCAAGACGCTTTGTTTATGAAGCTGGTTGAGATACATTTCCAGAGGTCAATGCAATCGTGGCCGAAGCGCCGCCTCAAACCAACGTTTGTGATACATGCTGATCGGATATGCCCGCGTCTCCAAAGCCGATGGCTCGCAGTCTCTCGACCTGCAGCACGACGCCTTGCGCGCCGCAGGTGTCGAACGGGACAATATCTATGATGATCTTGCTTCCGGCGGTCGTGATGATCGCCCTGGCTTGACTGCCTGCCTCAAGTCATTGCGTGACGGCGATGTGCTGGTGGTCTGGAAGCTCGATCGCCTCGGACGATCGCTTGCCCATCTGGTCAACACGGTGAAGGAGCTGTCAGACCGCAAGATCGGCCTGCGGGTTCTGACTGGAAAGGGCGCTCAGATCGACACCACGACTGCGTCCGGTCGCATGGTGTTCGGAATCTTCGCCACCTTGGCCGAGTTCGAGCGGGATCTGATCCGAGAGCGCACCATGGCGGGTCTCGCCTCCGCGAGAGCGCGCGGTCGCAAGGGCGGACGAAAATTCGCGCTCACCAAAGCTCAGGTGCGTCTCGCGCAAGCCGCCATGGCCCAGCGCGATACTTCAGTTTCCGATCTCTGCAAGGAACTCGGCATCGAGCGCGTCACTCTCTACCGATATGTCGGTCCCAAAGGCGAGCTCAGAGACCATGGAAAGCATGTTCTCGGACTTACGTAGCAACTCGTTTCTTTTCGCAGGTTGAGCCACAGAGGTGGATCAGGAAATTTGAACAACACTTATAAGTGATATTTTGCTCCCCAAATGATGTTATAAACATCAATATATGGAGTATTTTATGACACGTAGACCAAGAAGAAATCATTCAAATGACTTT
>NZ_VPEC01000104.1:0-2316 GCF_013417355.1 Acinetobacter sp. YH12255 | reverse complement strand
GTGGACATTTACCTTCCCGTTTTAACCGTGATAAAGCACGTCCATATGTGGGTGCTTTATCCGTGTTGATCACTTGTGGAATTTGCCACTTCTTCACATTATTTAAAATTTTTCCAAGAAAACAATATGCTGATTTGGTATTACGTCTAGAAGAAAGATAAAAATCAATGGTATCGCCACGTTGATCGACTGCACGATACAGATAAGACCATCGTCCATTCACTTTTACATAGGTTTCATCAATATGCCACGAGCTCAGATCTGTAGGATTACGCCAATACCAGCGTAAACGTTTTTCTATTTCAGGAGCATAACGTTGAACCCAACGGTAAATAGTCGTGTGATCAACATTCACACCCCGTTCGGCCAGCATTTCCTGCAGTTCACGATAGCTAATGCCATATTTACAATACCAGCGCACAGCCCAAAGAATGATTTCGCCCTGAAAATGCCGACCATGGAAAGGATTCATATGCTGCACCTTTAGCTAAAACAGTCTTCAGCTTACCATTCGTGGTTATTTGCAACAGTGCCGTTAAAAGAACCTTCTTTTCTTTCTACGGTAACCCCAGCATAGTTGGCAACTTTTTGTCGCGTACCAGTAAGTGTATTAAATAAAGAGGTTTTTCCGCAATTTGGATTACCGACTAATGCAATATTCTTAATCTTCATTGGATACTAACTCTACAAAAATTCTTTCAGCTTCATTCTTTCTTAATGCGAATCTTGAAGTTTCAATCTGAACTAAAACAGGATCTCCGCCAAAAACACCTTTAGCGAGTACTTGTAGAGTTTCACCCTCTCTAAAACCTAATAGTTGGAGCCGTTCCAATACGGGATCAGTGGTATGACTGTATTGATTACCTTTTTTGAGATCTCTAATTTTGACGATCTGATTTTGTTTAACTTGAAATAGATTCATTTTCGATACTCTTACTTCAAAGCCAAAATCTTTCGAGCACCATTAAGCACGAATAAAGAAACCAGGATGCCAATGATTAAGTCTGGATAAGCTGATCCCGTCCACGCCACGAGTACACCGGCAAATATAACGCCCATATTTACGACAACGTCATTCGCCGAGAAAATCCAACTGGCTTTCATATGTGCGCCATCTTCTCGATGACCAGAAATAAGATATAAGCATGTCACGTTAGCTATAAGTGCGAGCAGGCCAATAACAATCATGAGCGTTGATTCTGGCTCGCTTCCAAACATGAATCGTCTAATGACATCAATAATCACGATGACAGCAAGTAATAACTGAATCCAACCTGCGAAATGGGCTGCTTTCACTTGATATTTCGCAGCTTTTCCGACGGCATATAGCGCAATACCATAAACGGCTGCATCGGCAAACATATCTAGAGAATCAGCAATCAATCCTGTAGACGCAGCAATAATTCCGCTGATGAATTCTATAAAGAACAGTAGAGCATTAATGCCTAATAACAGTTTAAGTACTTTAGCTTGTCTCACAGGATCAGGTTCATTAGGTATATCGCCTGTAGAAAGCTGTGTTTCATCAAGTTTCGCCCCAAAACCCAGTCCTTCGAGTTTAGCCGTAATTTGCTGAATCCCTTCATTATGGAAGACTTTCAGTTTTCGATTGGGAAGATCAAAAGTAAGACCTTTAACTGCTTCAATATCTGCAAGAGCCATACGGACCATTTGCTCTTCAGCAGAGCAATCCATTTTAGGAATGGTATAGGTACTTGTTTGCTTAGCCTGTTGATTGCTTATATAAGTTTCAGTCTTCACAAGCTTTGCACCAAAACCCAAAGCTTCAAGTTTGGTAGTTATATTTTCATCTTTTTGATTATGTAGAACCTTTAAAGACCGGTTAGGTAAATCAAAGATGAGTTTTTGAACACCATCAATTGAAGATAGCGCCATACGAACCATCTGTTCTTCCGCAGAACAATCCATTTTGGGAACTAAGTATTCACTCATGTAGTGCGAATCTTTTAAAACGTTTTCAGTGCTTAAATTTTCTTTGGGATCAGAACCACAACAGGATTGAGCGGTATCTTCACAACTGTTTGAAGTGTTACAGCAAGGAGATGAAGATTTTTCTTCTTCCTCTTCACCACAACAGCTAGGCGTATTATCACAATGAACCGTACCGGGTTTGTCGGAGACTCAATATTCTGAGAGACTATTCCGATGAAAAAACCAACCTATACCCCCGAAATTAGAGAAAGAGCGGTTCAATTACTAATTGAATCTGAAAAAGATTATCCTTCTACTTGGGCTGCAATCACAGCAATTGCGCCTAAGATTGGTTGTACTCCTGAAACACTTCGTGCCTGGCAT
>NZ_VPEC01000103.1:0-2426 GCF_013417355.1 Acinetobacter sp. YH12255 | reverse complement strand
AAAAAAACTTGCAATGAAATACTTGACTGAAAGCTTAAAGAAAGTAGAGCAAGACCTTGCTTATTTTGTATCCCCTGAAAATAAAGATGGGTTTATTAAGGAATTTGCATCATGGGTCTATGGTGAGTGGTCAAAGAATGATTTCTATGAAACCGATATTGTAGATTTAGGCTATGATTGTTCTTCGTACCCTGAAAAAACGAATCAATCACTCTCCGATAAATGCCCCACCTATGCTGATTTTATTAATGCAAATACAGGCTTTTCTGAATGTACTCACGTTTCAGGACAAGGTATGCGCTGTCAAGAATATGAGGAAAAATTATTAGAGATTTTTGGTGATGCTTGCGCTAAAAAACTAGATGATTTAGTAGAGCTATATCAACTAGAAGTGCCTGAAAAATACAAAAAATTTGCAGAAAATATTAGTGAACTAATTTTCCTTGAAGTTGTTGATCATCATGAGGATTCAGAACTTTATGAGGTTTGTGACGATATTTTATTAAAATATAATCAGCTAGGAGTCGCATCATCCCCTTATACATGCCCTATCTGTGGATGGGATGAAGACAATGATCTAGCCATATATTGTGATGAATCCATATTTAAAGACTATACACTTGAGGATTTCAAGAAGTTAGCGGAGATTGATTAATGTATTCTCCTGCTAAATTCGGTGAAATGATTGGGAAGTCGGTTAAAACTCTACAAAGATGGGATGCCGAAGGTATTTTGGTTGCATGTCGAAATCCTAAAAATCGCAGATACTACACGCACGATCAATACCTTGAATATATCGGTATAAAAGCAACGGAAGCTAAATCGTCAGTAATTGTTTATTCAAGGGTATCTAGTGTTGCTCAAAAGCCCGATTTAGCTAATCAGGTGTCAGCTTTAGAAACTTTTTGTACTGTAAATGGCTATGCTGTTGATGATTGGGTGTCAGAGATTGGAAGTGGTTTGAATTATAAAAGAAAGAAATTCAATCAGCTTTTTCTTGATATTGAAATGGGTAAAGTTTCAATGCTTGTCATCGCTCACAAAGACCGTTTGGTGCGTTTTGGTTTTGAGTGGTTTGAATCTTTTGCTGAAAGACATGGTTGTAAAATTATTATTATGAATCAAGAATCTCTTTCCCCAACGGAAGAAGTAACTCAAGACCTGTTAGCGATTATTCATTGTTTTTCTTCTCGACTTTATGGATTAAGAAAATACAAAGAAAAAGTTAAAGAATTAGTGAATAGTAAGGAATAACTTTTTGAAACTAACACGCATCCATCACTGTAAAAACTTGAATGTGCAAAAGTACAAGCAACTTGAAAAACAAGCTGTTTTACTTGGTCGTGTTCGTAGCGAAGTGTGGGCTAAATATGGTGCTGTTGCAGGTTTAAATATCAGCGACAGAACCATTCGTGATGCGTGGATGAAAGAAAGTCGTGACTTTGGTGTTTCTGCAAATGCGTGGAAAGAAACGCTACGTGATTGCGTAGGTGATATTAAAGCCTATCGAGAAGCATCAAAAGACAAAGTAAAGCAGGCGATCCGAAAACGCACCTCCTGTAATAATGAACAAAAAAGACTATACACCTTGCTTAAAAAAGATGAATGGATGACTGATAATTTCCTCCATCGTCAAATGCGTAATCACTTTAAGCATGGTGTTAATCACACACATAATCAAATTATTGTTCGTGCGGATATGTGTAAAACCTTTGAGCTAAACGGTCAATGTTGGCTTAAAGTGCCAAGTCTAGTCCCTCGACAAACCATTAAAATTCCACTAAACACCACTGTTGATTTTGCGCCACAAGGCACACTTAGAATCATTCTAAAAAACGGTAATGTTGAAGTTCACTCAACTTATGATGCAGTTGAAACACAGGATTGTGGTCAGGAAACCGTAGGTGTTGATAAAGGTTATTCAGAAGCCTTTGTGGATTCTGATGGTGAAGTATATGGCAATGGTTTAGGTAAATTGATCTCAAGTGAATCAGACTACCTAAATCAAAAGTACAAACGTAGAAATAAGCTCAGAGCGATTTCTAAAGCCAAACCGCACAAGAAACAGAAAATTGAGTTAAATAATCTAGGTCGCAAGAAGCTAGATAAAAGGCAAGATGCTCAGAAAGCAAAGCTCAAGACATTGATATTTACAGCAACTCACAAGTTGGTTGATAAAGCCAAAGTGATTGTTGCGGAGGATTTAACCGCACCAATCCAAAGTAAGCGTAGCTATGGTAAAAATACCAATAGACGTTTAAACACATGGGTTAAAGGCTTATTAGCCGATGCCCTAACAGGTATATCTCACCGTAGAGGTTCTACGGTGCATCTAGTCAATTCTGCATACACTTCGCAAAGTGATTCTTTCTTACGTGGGCTTTTAATAGGCACACGCAAGGGAGATCGCTTTCATCGTTTTAATG